>NZ_JBEXPT010000082.1:0-30009 GCF_040612195.1 Streptomyces sp. NPDC006450
CAACCCCCACACCACCATCCGATACGCGGGTGGGGTTTTTACCCCGGCGGGGGGGCCCGCCCCGGGGCCGCGCGCCGGACCCCGCGCCGGGTCCGGACGTCCGCGCGTCGAGCTCCTTGAGGTCCCGCTTCAGCGCGACGGTCCGGTAGCTCTCCTCCACCCATTCGCACAGCACCTCGGCGGAGGGCGCCCCCTTCTGCCCCAGCGGTACGGAGACCCAGCCCGCCTTCCCCAGCCCGTATCCGGTCGGCTCCGCGCCGGGCGCCGTCATGGCGTGCCCGTGCAGGGCCTCGTCCTTGAGCTTCACGGAGATGCCGGGCGAAGGGCCGTCGGTGTTCCCGAGGAAGACGAAGATCTTCTTGTTGACCTTCACCACGCAGTCCTCGGGACCCCAGGGGAACTCCTCCCGCGCCTGCGGCAGCCCCAGGGCGAACTCCCGCACCGCCTCCCACCTGCGCACCCCAGCCTTCACGCGAACCTCCACTCCTCGCAGGCCGCACCCGCTCGCGCGGACCGTCCCTCCCCACGCTAGACCGGCCGGCCGCGGGGAGGCCGGAGGAATCGGCCCCTGACGCGGCCGTACGGCGGACAGCGGCCCGTCACCGGGCCGGGGGCCGGCACCGGGCCGGGGGCCGGCATCCGAACGGGGGCCGGCATCCGGGCGGGGCGGTACCGGGGCGCTGTCCACCGTAGGGCGGCCACGCGCTAGCCTCAGCCACCACCGGCACCGACACCGTCTGGGAGGTTCCCGATGAACGCAGCTGTACGGCACGAACCGCGCACCGCGGAACGGGAGTACGACCTCGTGCTCTTCGGCGCGACCGGCTTCGTGGGGGCGCTGACCGCCGAGTACCTCGCGGCGCACGCCCCCGCGGACTGCCGCTGGGCCCTCGCCGGGCGGGACCTCGCGAAGCTGGAGCGGCTGCGCGAGCGGCTGACCGCCCTGGACCCGCGCTGCGCGGACCTGCCGCTGCTGCGCGCAGACGCCCAGGACGCCGCGGCGACGCGCGAACTGGCCGCCTCCACCCGGGTGCTGGCCACGACCGTGGGGCCGTACGTCTGGTACGGGGCCCCGCTGGTGGCTGCCTGCGCGGCGGCGGGCACCGACTACCTGGACCTCACCGGCGAGCCGGAGTTCGTGGACCGGATGTACGTCGAGCACGACGCGCGGGCCCGCGAGAGCGGCGCCCGGATCGTGCACGCCTGCGGCTTCGACTCCATCCCGGCCGACCTCGGGGCGTACTTCACGGTCCAGCAGCTGCCGACCGGGGTCCCGCTGACCGTGGACGCGTTCCTGCGCTCCAACGCCCTGTTCTCGGGCGGCACCTTCACCACGGTGCTCACCGCGCTGGGCCGCGGACCGCAGAACCTCGCCGCCGCCCGCGCACGCCGGATGCACGAGCCCCGGCTGCTGGGCCGGCGCGTACGGGTCCCCGTGGGCGCGCCGCGCTTCAGCCGGGAGACCGGCACCTGGGCCCTGCCGCTGCCCGTCCTGGACGTCCAGGTCGTGGCCCGGTCGGCGGCCGCGCTGGAGCGGTACGGCCCGGACTTCCGCTACCGGCACTACGCCTCCGTACGGCACCTTCCGGTCGCCGTGGGCGGTACGGCGGCGGTCGGCGGCGTGGCGGCCCTCGCGCAGATCCCGCCGGTGCGCCAGTGGCTCGCGGCCCGCTGGGAGCCGGGCCAGGGCCCGGACGCGGAGCGGCGGGCGCGCAGCTGGTTCAGCGTGCGGTTCGTGGGCGAGGGCGGCGGCCGCCGGGTCTTCACCGAGGTCTCGGGCGGCGACCCGGGCTACGGGGAGACCGCGAAGATGCTCGCGGAGTCCGCGCTCTGCCTCGCCTACGACGCCCTGCCCGAGCTCTCCGGACAGCTGACCACCGCCGTGGCGATGGGCGACGCCCTGCTGGACCGGCTCCAGAAGGCGGGCATCCGCTTCCGGGTGGCGGCCTCCGACTGAACCTCCGCCCGGGCCGACGGGCCGGCCGGCGCGCGCCGCGTCCCTAGGCGGTGGCTTCGCGCAGGGCCCGCCGGCACAGGGAGTCGGCGTGCCGGGTGGTCTCCGGGATGCGGAAGCGGGGGCTCAGCACCAGGGCGTGCGCGCAGGCGTTGTCCAGGGAGACGCGGTGGCCCACCGATACGTACACGGGCTTGATCCCGTCCTGTGTGCGCAGCGCCCGCCCGACGACCTCGCCGTCGGGTGCGCGGAGCGGGGAGGAGTCCCCTCGCCGCGCGCCCGGTTCCTCGTAGGTGAAGGTGAACGGGTTCTTCGCGACGCCGATGGCGGGCAGCCCGGTGACCACGCCGAGGTGGCAGGCGAGCCCGAAGCGGCGCGGGTGGGCCAGCCCGTAGCCGTCGCAGACGACCAGACCGGGCGTGACCGTCAGTGACTCCAGCGCGGCGAGCACGGTCGGCAGCTCGCGGAAGGCGAGCAGGCCGGGTACGTAGGGGAAGCTGACGTGGCCGACGGAGGTGGCCTCCTCGACGACCTTCAGGGTGGCGGCGTCGAGCACGACGGCCGCGGCGGCCACCAGGTCCCGCTCGTCGTCGTAGGCCACGTCCACCCCGGCGATCAGCCCTTCGCCGGACAGGGGTCCTGTTTCGGCCAGGACGACCTGGTCGCGCAATTCGTCCTGTATCGCCTTGGCCTCGGCCTCGTCGGCGGGGGTCTTCGCACTCGTCATAGTGGTGCGAGAGTAGCCTGGCGATCATGTTCGTCATGGAGCTCACCTACACCGCGCCCGTCGAAGCCGTCGAAGAGGAGATGGACGCGCACCTCGCGTGGCTGGACGGCTACTACGCCGCCGGCATCTTCCTCGCCTCGGGCCGCAAGGTCCCGCGCGACGGGGGCATGATCCTGGCCGGCGGGGTCTCCCGCAAGGAGATCGAGAAGATCGCGGCCGAGGACCCCTTCACGGTGGCGGGCGTCTGCACCTACCGCATCACCGAATTCCTCGCGACGAAGACGTCGGCGGACCTGGCGACGGTACGGGAGAACCCCGTGGTCTAGCAGGGCGCCGGGTGGTGCGGGGCGGGCGGTCCAGGAAGTGCTTTGGGCCTGTGGAGTGAGCGGGAACCAGCCGTACTGAGATCGCTCCGGGGCCTGCTGACCGGCCCCGGATCCCCGCGCCACCCGTCACCCTGTGCGATCACACAGGCGCGTTCAGGCCATTCGGTGACACAGCTCACTCCAGGTCGCGTGCACGGATTCGCCGATTCACGCGTCTATCCCGTTGCCGGGCCCCCACCCCGCGGTCCGGCACGAGATCCGCCGCAAGGGAGCGAGCCTTGATCACTGTCATCGAGCAGGCCGTGCAGGCCCGACTGGTCGCCACCGCACCGAAGGTCGACACCGTCCCCGTCACGCTCTGCTACGACCGATCCGATCCCTTCGCTGTCCGGATGGCCTTCCCCGCACCGGCGACCCTGGAGGGCGTCGAGGTCTCGTGGACGTTCTCCCGCGAGCTGCTGGAGTCCGGACTGGCCCGCCCCTCCGGCTACGGGGACGTGCGCGTGCGCCCGTACGACGCCGACCGGACCACCGTGGAGTTCCACGCGCCCGAGGGGGTCGCGATCGTGCTGATGGTGACGGCCGAGCTGCGCCGCTTCCTGGAGCGTGCCTCGACGATCGTGCTGCCCGGCCTGGAGCACCTGTACCTCGACATGGACCAGAGCCTCGCCGATCTGATGCGCGGCTCCTGCTGACCCTCCGCGCCGGCTCCGGGCCCCCGGCCCCCTCCGACCCGCCCCCTCCGATCCCTTCGCTCCGCTTCGTTCGATTCGTTCGATTCGTTTGATTCGTTTGATGCGTTTAATTCGTTTGCCGGCGGCTCCGGCCGGCCCGTAGCTTCGTAGACGCCCCATCGCCGTCGAAACGGAGCAGGACGTTGCTTCTCTGAGGTCCGAGACACCGACCACCGCCCTCATCCGCGGTCCGCTGTCTCCCCGCGTTGCACTCACCACTCACGCAACCTGGAGGCCTCCATGAGTCCTGCTCCCACGTTCATCACCTGCTCCGACCTGTCCTTCGACTGGCCCGACGGAACACCCGTCTTCGAGGAGTTCCAGTTGACCGTCGGCCCCGGCCGTACCGGCCTGATCGGGCGCAACGGCTGCGGGAAGTCCACCCTGCTGAAGCTCATTGCCGGGGAACTGGCGCCGACCGAAGGCCAGTTGGCCGTGTCCGGCACCGTCGGCCAGCTTCCGCAGACCGTCACCTTCGACACCGCCCTACGGGTGGACGAGGCGCTCGGCGTCCACACCGCCCGGGCCGCCCTGCACGCCATCGAGGCGGGCGAGGCGACCGAGGCGAACTTCGCGGCCGTCGGCGACGACTGGGACGTGGAGGAACGGGCACTCGCCACGCTCGACCAGCTCGGTCTCGGCCGCATCGGCCTGGACCGCACCACCGGCGAACTGTCCGGCGGGGAGTGCGTGTTGCTCCGGCTGGCCGCTCTGCTGCTGAGCCGTCCGGACGTCCTGCTGCTGGACGAGCCCACCAACAACCTCGACCTGCGGGCCCGGCGCCGGCTGTACGCGGCCGTCGAATCCTGGTCCGGGGTGATGCTCCTGGTCAGCCACGACCGCGAGCTCCTGGACCGGGTCGACCAGATCGCCGACCTGCGCGAAGGCGAAATCCGCTGGTACGGCGGCAACTTCACGGACTACGAGGAGATGCTGGCGGCCGAGCAGGAGGCGGCCGAGCGGATGGTCCGGGTCGCGGAGGGCGACGTACAGCGGCAGAAGCGCGAACTGGCGCAGGCACACGCCAAACTGGCCCGGCGCAAGCGGTACGGCCAGAAGATGTTCGAGACCAAGCGCGAACCGAAGATCGTCATGGGTGCCCGCAAGCGTGCGGCCCAGGAGTCGGCGGGCAAGCACCGCATCATGCACACCGAGAAGCTGGCGGAGGCCGAGGAACGCCTCGACCAGGCCGAGCTGGCGGTACGCGACGACGCCGAGATCCGGATCAAACTGCCCGCCACCCAGGTCCCGCCGGGGCGCCGCGTGGTCACCCTGAGCGGGTTGCACCCCGTCCACGGTGCAGCGATCGCGGGCGAGTGGGAGCTGCGCGGTCCGGAGCGGATCGCGCTGGTGGGGGCCAACGGCTCGGGCAAGACCACCTTGCTGCGCACGATCGCGGGGCAACTGGCCCCGCTGTCGGGCGAGTCGGTGACCCATGTCCCGGCCCGGTTCCTGCCGCAGCGGCTCGACGTACTGGACGACGAGCGCTCGGTCGTGGAGAACGTGGCGCGGTTCGCCCCGCACGCGACGAACAACCTGATCCGGGCGCGGCTCGCGCACTTCCTGTTCCGGGGTGCGCGGGCGGACCGGCCGGCCGGCACCCTGTCGGGCGGCGAGCGGTTCCGGGCGACGCTGGCGGCCCTGCTGCTCGCGGAGCCGGCCCCGCAGCTGCTCATGCTGGACGAGCCGACCAACAACCTGGACCTGGCGAGCGTACGGCAGCTGACCGGCGCCCTGGATTCCTACGAAGGGGCGCTCGTGGTGGCGAGCCATGACGTGCCGTTCCTGGAATCGATCGGCATCACGCGGTGGCTGCTGCTCGACGACGGGCTGCGGCCGACGACGGCCGAGGAGGTCCACCGGTCGCTGTGGCACGGGTGACAGCGCGTGCGATCCGCACGGGGGGATTGCCGTACGGAGGGCGAGCGCTAGCGCGGCATGGGCAGTAACGCCCAGGACTTGGTGCCCCCCATCGGGGTGAGCACGGGGGTGAGCCCCCAGTCCCCGCCGCAGGACTCGACCACCGCCGCGAGCAGCCACATGCCGCGGCTGCGCCGGCGCCTGCACTCCTCGCTCGCCTCGGGCGAGGAGTGCGCCGGGTGCTGGTCGAAGACGACGATCCGCAGCGCGTCGAAGTGCCAGCGGACTTTGAGCACCATCTCCTTGTCGGGCGTGAACCGGTAGGCGCAGGCCACCAGTTCGGAGGCGGCGAGGGCCGCGCCGTCACACAGGTCGGGCAGTCCGTGCCGGTCGAGCAGGGACCGCAGGGCGCCGCGGGCGCTGCCCGCACTGTGGGCGCCGCCCGGCAGGCCTATGGAGTAGCTCAGCTTCTCCGCCCCTGGCGGGGCCTGCCGGAACTCGTGGACCGACCGCAGGCCACGGAGAGTGCCCGTCATCGTGCTGCTCCAAGGTTCTGAGGTGCTGAATGCGTGGATGGCCGTGTGGTCATACAAGAGCCGTGGGTCGCCCCGTGTGAGACTTGCGCTACCGACCGTAGCGCAACGTGGTGCACAGTGCTACTACTTGTACGACCACGTGATGATTTCTCATCGCATTTCCGGACTCATGGGGCATTCCCGCATGCCCCGGCCGGAGGAGAGGGACCCTGTGCCACCGAGGAGTACGCCGACCGCACGCCAGCAGCGCCTGGGCTCCGAGCTGCGCAAACTCCGCGAGCAGTCGGGCATGTCGGTGCAGCAGGCCGCGGCGCTCATGGGGGTGGACCGCACCCGGATCCCCAACATCGAATCCGGTCGGATCGCGATCAGCGCCGAGCGTGTCCGCACCCTCGCCTTCAATTACGACTGCCCCGACACGGGGCTGGTCGACGTGCTCGCCTCGATGGCGCAGGAGCGCAGCAAGGGGTGGTGGGAGCAGCACCGGGGAATGCTGCCGCCCGCCCTGCTGGACATCTGCGAACTGGAGCACCACGCCGTCGCGTTGCACACCGCCGTGACCACGCACATACCCGGGCTGCTGCAGACCGAGGCGCACGCGCGGGCCGTCTTCGACACGGCCGACCCGCCCCTGCCCGAACCCGACCTGCGGGCGCGGCTCGCCCTGCGCATGCACCGCCAGCAGGTGTTCGCGCGCGAGGCGCCGCCGCTGTACGAGGCGGTCGTGCACGAGGCGGCGCTGCGCATGCAGTTCGGCGGTCCGAAGGTGGCGCGGGCGCAGCTCGACCACATATTGGAGCAGTCGGAGCGGGCGCGTACGACCGTGCGCGTGATTCCGTTCACCGCCGGCGGGTTCCCCGGCGCCGGCCAGTCCTTCACGTACGCGGCCGCCACGATCAGCGAGCTGGACACCGTACAGCTGGACAGTTCACACGGATCGATGTTGCTGGATTCGCAGATGAAGCTGCTCCGCTACCGGGGCCTGCTGGACCGGCTGCGCTCCCTGGCGCTGCCGGCCCGCGACTCCCGCGATTTCATCCGCGCCATCGCACGGACCCTCTGACCGGGCCGACCACCCGACCGGCCGACCGGCCACCTGACCGGATCCGACGAGGAGACGAGAGAACGACATGGGCACGACGACCACGACGGCGACCACCCCGGCGACCGCGTCGGCGACGGCCGGCATCGCCTGGGACGAGGCGTTCTGCAGCGAGGGGGCGAACTGTTTCCGCTTCGGCCGGGACGCGGAGGGGAAGGCGTACATCGGAACCACCGGCTCCGCCGCCTACGTCACCGACTCGATCGAGGCACTCCGTGCACTGATCTCGGCCGTCAAGGCAGGGGATGCGGACCACCTGCTGGCATGACTTTGGTCCCTTCAGGCCACGAAATACCCCCCTCAGAGTGCACAGATAACGGGACGTAATCGGACATAGTCCCCCTTGGGGCTTGGCTGGTCTTGATGTCGCGCTTAACCTACGACTCCGTAGGCTACGGAACCGTAGGTAATTCGCTTTGCACTCAGGAGTACCCGTGACGATCACCTCTCCCCACCTCGGCAGCTCGGAGGCGTGGACGGACGCCAAGCTGCTGTTCGCGCTGGAAGAGGTGGTCGAGAAGGAACTCAACCGCCATCTGGCAGTCACCAAGGACTGGATGCCCCACGAGTACGTCCCGTGGAGCGACGGCCGGAACTTCCCCGGTTTCTTCGAGGACGGCGAAGCCTGGGACCCGAAGCAGTCGAAGGTCACCGAGATCGGCAAGATCGCGCTCGTCGTGAACCTGCTGACCGAGGACAACCTCCCCAGCTACCACCACGAGATCGCCTCCCTTTTCGGCCGCAACGGCGCCTGGGGCACCTGGGTGCACCGCTGGACCGCCGAGGAGGGCCGCCACGGCATCGTGATGCGCGACTACCTGCTGGCCTCGCGCGCCGTGGACCCGGACAAGCTCGAAGCATTCCGGATGCAGCACATGTCGGAGGGGTTCGAGTCCGACAACCGCCACTCGATGCTGCACTCCGTGGCGTACGTGGCCTTCCAGGAGCTAGCGACCCGCATCTCGCACCGCAACACCGGCCACCAGTCCGGTGACCCGGTCTGCGACCGCATGCTGGCCCGCATCGCGCAGGACGAGAACCTGCACATGGTCTTCTACCGCAACCTCCTGGGCGCGGCCTTCCAGATCGCCCCGGACCTGACGATGCAGGCCGTACGCGACGTCGTGGTCGACTTCCGGATGCCCGGACACGGCATGCCCGGCTTCGAGCGGATGGCCGCGCAGATGGCGATCGGCGGGGTCTACAACCTGCGGATCCACCACGACGACGTGCTGAGCCCCGTGATCCGCTTCCTGAAGATCATGGACATCGACGGCCTCGGCCCGGACGGGCAGAAGGCCCAGGAGGAGCTCGGTCTCTTCATGAACGGCCTCGACACCGAGGCCCGCAAGTTCGACGAGCGGCTGGCCGCCCGCGCCGCCCGCATCGCGGCCCGCAAGGCCTGATCCGGCCCCCGCGCCGCGAGCTGACCGGTTTCCGCTCGCTCGGGCGGGTGACGACGATTGCCCTGGCAGAGCCCCGCTCTGCCAGGGTTTCGCGTCATGACCGCCATGACGCCGCTCCAGGTCGAGATCGACCAGCTGGCCCGCCTCACCAACGCCCTGGACACCTCGCTGACCGCCCTGCGCGAGGCCCGGCGGGAGCTGGACCACGTACGGGCCGACCAACTGGGCACGGCGGACCTCGACGCCGCGTGCGACGGCTTCCAGGAGAGCTGGGGCCACGGCACCAAGGAGCTCGCCGGACGGATCAAGGCCGTACGCGAGGGCGTGCGCCGTAGCGCCGCCGAGTACGCGGAGCTCGAAGAGGCCATCCGCTCGGCCTTCCGGCAGGCGGCGTCCACCCGTGGCTGACTCCCCGGCCGCCGATCACTCCGCACTCGGCTTCGACCCGGCCCCGGGGAGCCCGTTCGCGGTCCTGGCCCTGGCGAAGAAGCTCCGCTCCTCGGCGGACTGCCTCGCGGAGACCTCCCGCGTCGTCGACGCCCTGGTCTCCCACAGCTCGGCCTGGCAGGGCGAGGCCGCCACCGCCTTCCGCGCCTCGCTGTCGCGGGAGCTCCCCCGCCACCTCCACGCGGCCCACACCTCGCTGGCGGAGGCCGCGCGCCGGCTGACCGGCTGGCACGACACCCTGGCCGCGCACCGCGCCCTGGCCTCGCGCTACGCCTCCCAGGCCGCCGCGGCCACCACTGACGAGGCCCTCACCGACGCCCGCCGGCTGGCCGCCGAGCTGGCCTCCGAGCACGCTGCGGCGGCCCGCCGGGTGGCGGACACGCTCACGGCGACGGCCCGGCGGCTGGCACCGAAGGAGCCCGGCGTGCTGGAGTCGGTCTGGAACAAGATCGTCGACAATCCGGCGGACGCCCTCTCGAACGCAGCGGCCATTCTGGGGGCGGCCGGTGCGGCCGTCGCCCTCTTCTTCCCGCCGGCCGGGATGGCGGTCATGCTGGTCGCGGGAGGGCTCTCGCTGGCCGCCCTGACCGCGCACCTCGCGGACCCCGGCTTCCGCAAGCCGCTGACCAAGGGTTTCACGCGGGGCAAGTTCGACGCCGCGTTCTGGAAGAACAGCGTGACCCTGCTCGGCGACGGCCTCGGCGCCGTCCCGGGCGTGGCCGCCGTCGCCTCGGGCGCGAGGGCCGGTACGGTCGCGGCCCGCGCGGCCATGGCGGTCCCGGAGGCCGGCGCCCTGGCGGGTGTCTCACCGGGTGCGGGGGCCTTCGCCCGCACGACGTGGAACACGGCGGACGAACTGCGCAAGGTGGAGAGCCCGCTCGCCGCGTGGGCCCTGCGGTCGTCGACGCCCGAGGTCAGGGAGCGCGTGGGGGTGGCCGTGGCGGGCACCGGAGCGGCCACGGCCGCCGCCGACTACACCGGCGACGACGAAACCGTCGACCGCGGGTCCACGGCGGTGGACGGCACGCGGGTGGCCGTGGAGGACGGTCCGTCCACGGTCGCGAAGTCGGCCCGTCTCTGGACGCTGGTGCAGCCGTGACGATCCGCTCCGTCCCGCCGGTCTGGTTCCGGCTGCCGCCCGGGTTCCACGACATCCGTCCGGAGGACCGGGACGCCCTGGAAGAGGTCGCCGAAGTCCTGGGGGCCCTGGGCGGCGACGGCGGGGGCGGGGGTGCGGGTGCGGGATCGGGTGCGGGAGCGGGATCGGGTGCCGAAGCGGGGGCGGGTACGGGTGCCGGAGCGGGGTCGGGCACGGGTGCGGGTACCGGTGCGGAGGCCGGAGTCGGCGCGGGATCACAGCTCGGCCGGCTGATGGACTGCCTCGACGAACTCGCCGCTCAGCCCGGCCTGCACCTGGTCCACACCGCGGTCGGCCTCCACCCCGAGGGCCCGGAGACCCTCTCCACCTCGCTGTTCTCCCTCGCCGTCCGGCCCACCGAAGACGCAGGCGCCGGGGCCGCCGTGGCGCGGGCTGCCCTGGCCCTGGCCCGGTCCGCCTCCGGCGGCGGCTCGACGCGCAGGTTCCTCGACCTGGCCTCGGGGCTCCCGTGCGCCCTGGTCTCCGGGGTCCTCCCCGTCCCCGGTACCGACCGGGGGCTGTTCCAGGCCAGGGCCGTCACGGCGCATCCGGACGGACGCCACCTGCTGCTGCTCGACCTCACCAGTGCGGCCACCGAGCACGCCGATGCGTACACCGCCATCCTGGAGGCGGTCGCGCACACCCTCTCCTTCGCCGATCCCAGTCCCCGGCCGCCCGGGCCGCCGGGCGGCGCCGGGACCTCGCGGATCACGGAACTGCTGGGGTGAGCCGCCGCCCTGCCGGGTCCGGGGGCCGCGCGGCAAGGCCGCCGGAAGGTGAGGACGGCCGGCAGGTCGGGGCCGGCGGACGGTCAGGGCCGCCGGCGCAGGGCCTGTCGTTCGGCTTCGGACAGACCGCCCCAGACGCCGAAGCGTTCGTCGTTGGCCAGGGCGTAGTCCAGGCAGGGCTTGCGGCCCTCGCAGGCGCCGCACAGCCGCTTCGCGTCGCGGAGTGAGGAGCCGGGCTCCGGGAAGAAGAAGCCCGGGCCCGTCTGGGCACAGAGGGCGAGTTCGTACCAGGCCGGGACGGCGGTGACGGTATCGGTGGTGTTCATCGACATGCCGCAGAGCCTGTCCCGCGGCGATGGACGTCCGATCAACGCCTGATCAACAGCCACCAAGTGAACGACCGTGCGTGCGATGGCTTCGGTACCATGGCGGCATGGCAGACGGACGCGTGGAGCGCGGGAACCAGACGCGGCGGACCGTCCTGGAACGGACGATGAGCATCGCCTCGGTGGACGGCCTGGAAGGGCTGTCGCTGGGGAAGATCGCCACGGATCTGGGGCTGAGCAAGAGCGGCGTGTTCGCCCTCTTCGGTTCCAAGGAGGAGCTGCAGCTCGCCACCGTGCATGCCGCCCGGTCCGTCTTCGTCGAGCAGGTCGTGCGGCCCGTATCCGACGAGCCCGCCGGGCTCGCCAAGGTGTGGCGGCTGTGCGAGAGCTGGCTCCGCTACTCCGGCCGCCGGGTCTTCCCCGGCGGCTGCTTCTTCTACTCCGCCTCCGCCGAGTTCGATTCGCGCCCCGGGCCCGTCCGCGACGAGATCGCCAGGATCCGCGGCGACTGGACGCGGTACGTGGAGCGGCTGCTCGACGAGGCCCGCCTGGCGGGCGGGTTCCGCGAACCGGCCGGGGACGTGGAGGTGGAGCAGCTCGCCTTCGAGATCATGGCGATGATGGAGCTGGCCAACGCGCACGGCGTGCTGCACGAGGACACCAAGGCCTACGACCGGGCCGCGCGGGGCATCCTCGCCCGGCTGCGCGCGGCGACGGCCGCCCCGGAGGAACTCCCGGAGCGGCCGCCCCTCTTCACGTTCTCGGTCGCCCGTTTCTCCGCCGGCGACGCTCCGGCCGTCAGCCTCCCTGCCGCGTCGACCGCGGCGCCCGCGGCGGCTTCGACTTCGGCTTCGGCGTCGGCTTCGCCGGGTCGCTGAGCCGCATCGAGGCGCCGGCGATCGCCGCGCCCAGCGCGGTGAACGCGGTCAGCAGGAAGACTCCGCGCCAGTGGTCCCCCGTGCCGGACCCGGTGAGCAGGGCCGCCGTGGCGGCGACACCGAGGGCGCCGCCGAGCTGGCGGGCCGTCATCAGCAGGCCGGTGCCGGCCGCGAAGCGCTGCGGCGGGAGGCCGGCCGAGGCCGTCGTGGACAGCGCGGTCACCACGACCCCGATGCCGAGGCCGCCGAGCAGGCCCGCGGGCAGGAAGATCTGGGCGTACGAGGTGGACTCCCCGGCCCAGCCCCACAGCAGCAGGGCGTTGGCGGCGAAGAGCAGCGATCCGACGGTGACGGCGGCCCCTTGGAGACGGGCGGGCACCCGGCGGCCGACGACCAGCGCACCGGCCATGGCGAGCACGGCGCCCGGTGTGACACCGAAGGCCGCTTGCAGGACCGAGTAGTTCCAGCGCTCGATGAGGTAGGACGGGCCGGTCAGCAGCCACGCGTACATGGCGGCGCCGAAGAGCAGGGCGCCGATGTTGGCGCGGGCGAACAGCGGGTCGCGCCACAGGTCCCGGTCGACGGCCGGAGCGGGATGGCTGCGCGAGCGGCGCAGCGCGAGGGTGCCCGCCAGGGCTCCGCCGATGACCAGGGTGAGCACCTTCGGATCGGTCCAGCCCCACTCCGCGCCCTGGGAGAGCCCGGCCACCACTCCCCCGATGCCGAGGGCGAGCGCCGTCGTACCGAGGGGGTCGGGGAGCCGGCGCCCCGTGCGGGGTTCCCGGGGGATGACGCGGGCGGCGGCCCAGCAGACGGCCAGGCCGAGCGGGACGTTGACGAGGAAGATCGCGCGCCAGTCCCACCACTCGACGAGCAGCCCGCCGATGCTCGGGCCGACGGCGGCGGCCAGTCCGCCCGCCGCCGACCAGGCACCGAGGGCGGCGGCCCGGCGGGCGGGCGGGGTGTGGGCGAGTACGAGGCCCAGCGAGGCGGGGATCATCCCGGCGGCCGCCGCGCCCTGGAGGGCGCGGGCCAGGATGAGCAGCTCGGCGGTGGGGGCGGCGCTGGCGAGGAGCGAGGCCACGGTGAAGGCGAGGGTCGACCCGAGGAACAGGGCTCGGCGGCCCAGGGTGTCCGCGAGCCGGCCGGCCGCGGCGAGCAGGGCCGCGAACAGGACGGCGTAGGCACTGACGACCCAGGTCAGGCGGGCCAGCGACACCTCGGGGAAGGCCCGGCGCAGGTCGGGGAAGGCGACGTTGACGACGGTGGCGTCGAGGAAGGCGAGAAAGGTGACGGCACTGGCCAGTGCGAGCACCCGCCCACCCCCGGGGCCACCCCCGACCCCGTGCCACCCGGTATCGGGCGCGGTGACCGCCTCTGGCCGGGCGAGCGATCCGGTCATCGGGCGGCTCCCGCGGACTCGGCAGGGTTCGCCGCGCGGGTCTGCGGCGGGGTCGCGCTCAGGAACTCGGCGGTGGCGTCGATGACGCCTGGGTCGAGGAGGATGCGGCGGTGGCCGAGCCCGCTCGTCTCGATCAGGCGGGCCCGCTTCCCGTAGGCCGCCGCCAGGGCGCGGGACTGGGCGGGGGCCGCGGTGTCATCGTCCGTGTCGTGCACGAGCAGGATCTCCGAGGGGATCTCCTCGGGGCGGTGGCACGCGTCGAAGCGGGGCCAGATGTCGGACTCGGACGGGAAGAGCCGACGCTGGATGTGGCGCCGCAGGGCGTCCTCGACGGCCTGGTTCAGGCCCAGCATCGCGCGGAACCGCGAGGCGAGGAAGTCGAAGTCCGCGATGGCACCGATACCGACGATCCGGTCGGCCCGGATGCCGTCCCGCAGCGCGAAGAAGGTGGACACCACCCCGAAGGAGTGCGCCAGGACGGCCGAGAACTCCCCGTGCTGCGCATGCAGTTGCCGGATGATCTCGCGCTGCCGGAGGATGGTGGTGGCCCGGCCGCCGGACGCGCCGTGACCGGGTGCGTCGAAGGAGACCACGGTCCGGTCCTCGGCCAGCAGCGCCTCGACGAACCCGGCGAAGCGCGAGGCGCGCGAGGTCCAGCCGTGCACGACGAGAACGGGCCGGTCACCGTCGCCCCAGCGGTACGTGGTCACGGGTATCCCGTCCACGACGAGCCGGCCCGTCACGGCCCGGGCCATGACCTCCGCCTCGCCCGGCTTCGCCTCCGGCCGGCCGAGCGGCCGCACGAACAGCGCGAACGCCACCCGCCCGACCGGCCCCGGGGCGACCCGGGCGGTGATGTTGAGGGTCGTGCTCAGGAGTGAAGCCATGGGGTGCATGCCCGGTTCTCCGGATCTCCTCAGAGTGGCCAGACGGCGCTGGCACGTCAGAATGACAAGGAGATATTAGCACGATCGTTCGTGTTGTTATGAATGCGATCATGCGGACAGGCTCCCGGGCCCCGCTACCCGTTGCCACCCAACCAAGTTGTCGTGGCACCACACTTGGGCGACTGGCGTACTGCGTCAGCCAACCCAGCAGCGGTAGTCGCGGACATGGGAGGACATCAGACGATCCGGTCCCTCGGGACTGCCCCCAGGGGTCAGAGATCGGGTAGTTCCATGAGGTGCGCGTCGGGGGAGTTTTCACGCATGGAGCTCGCAAGCGCGGAGACCTGTCGTGCCTGCTCGGTGGACAGGCGCCGCGCCTCCCACAGCAGGTCTGCGGTATCCACGGCCTCCGGGGTCGGGGGCGGTGGTACGGCACGGAGAATGACGCCCGTGAGCACGGCCAGGTCGCGGGCGTCGATCCCCAGCAGGACAGCGATGTCCCTCACCAAAGCCGGGGTCAGCTCCTTGCGACCAGAGCCGATCGCACCGTACGTGGCTGCTGACAGGTACGTGGGCGTCACGGACGCAAGCGTCCTCGCCATTCCCGACCAGTTCAGGTTGCGGTACTGGAGCATGCGGATGGCCCCAGCGCCGGGACCGCCCACGAGGGGCACGGGCGGTTTGGGGACGAAGCTGGAACGCCGTTCCTCCTGCGGCATTGAGCGGATCACCTGCAGGAGCGCGCGGCGTCCCCCTGCGGGAAGTCTCGCAGCGTGCCTCGCCGCATTCCCCACCCACATCGCGGCCGCGGCGTCCAGCGGCGCCATGTCATCCGGAACTGCCAGCCCCGCCAGGATGAACAGGTCGACGGCGTGGAAACCCAAAGGAGGCGCAAGCCGCCGGAGCAGTTCCTCGCCGGGGCCATCTCCTGCGAGCACTGCGCGGACCTCGTCTGCGCTCAGCTCAGCGCGATCGGCCCATTCCTGCGCGCCGACTTCCCTGCGGTCCAGCAAGCACGCCAGCATCGCGCCGAACCCGGGGTACTCCGCCATGTGCGCAGACTAGCCAGAAGCGCGCGTCGGATACAGCGGTCGCAATTGAGAGCACGGGGCCGACGGGAGGTCCGTCGCGGGCACACTGCAGCGCACGGGAGCAGACTCCTCGCGATACCGCGCGCTCAGACATCCCACGGACCGGCCGCCAGCAGGCGGTGGGATGTGCTGCCCGTTCGCGCGTGCCCGGGGCCTAGCGGTTCCAGAGATCTCCCGGGCCCGACTCCACGGCCCTTCGCCGACAGGGACAGAATGAGCCCCATGAATGAGGGATCGGACTGGCCCACGGACAAGCGGACCGCGCTCAGGTTCGGGAGGCGACTGGTCGCGGAAGTACCGGCATCGCGACCGGATCGCCGCGCATTCGTGGACATCCGTCCTGCTCAGAGCGAGCCTGACGTCCAGTCCCGGGACGAGGGATGGGTTCGCGGCGGCACGCAACGCCGCTTTCGAATGGAGCATTGGGAATACGAACCCGAACACATGGATGGCTTCGATTACGACTTGGGCGCAACCCTCATCAGGTCCGCCGACGCCGCAGACGAATCCGAGCTGAGCACGGTGCTCAACGCATGGGGAATCAAGCCCGGCCTCTTCGACTACCCCTGGAACACGGACGATCCCAGGTAGCACGACAGTGGGGAACTCTTCCAGGGGATGTAGGACGCGGTGAGCTCGACGTCGGCCTGTTGATCTTCAACTGTGCCAATTGGCCCATCTCCCACCTGCTGCCGTCGGACTTCCTCGGACTGTTCGTGTCCGTTCTCGCCCAGGCGGCCTGGAACTCCAACCTGCGTCTGGTCGGCGACGGCGAGCGCGACGAGTGGCGCCGGCGTACGGCCCGGCACTTCGTCTTCCTCCTGGACCACACTGCACCCGTTGCCTTCATGGAGAAGGCGGCCCGCGGCACCGACGTGGCGGTGGCGCTCTCGGACGGCCGCCTGCTCGTCACCCTGGCCGACGTCAACTGGCCCGGTGGAGATCCCGCGTCCGCTCCCTGGACGGCCGGCCCGCTCTCCTTCGCGGACGAAGAGATCCGCAGCGGCAAGACCATCAGGGTCGTCATGCTGTTCCGAGAGCACCTCGGCTGCTCGATCCACGAGGCCGTGGACATCCTCCGGTCCCGCTCCGAGTACCTGCGCCGCGAGCATGCGGACGACTGATTTCGGCGACCGCGCGACCCGTCGCCTCGCCGCCCTGCCCGAGCGGTGCCGCGGGGCCCAGGAGCCCGGCCCCGCCGCGGACCCGGTCGCCACCTTCGACGTGTTCTGGCAGACCTTCGCGGAGAACTACCCCTTCTTCGCCGCCAAGGGCGTCGACTGGAACGCCGTGCGCGAGAGCCACCGCCCCCGCGTGCACTCCGGCACCACCGAGGACGAACTCTTCGCCGTCTTCAGGGAGATGCTCGCCCCGCTGCACGACGCGCACGTCCACCTCTCCGGCGGCGACCGGTTCTTCGGCGAGGTCCGCCCGGGCACCGAGATGCCGACCCTCGAACTCGAGACCCGCGTCAAGGCGTACATCCAGGAGGTGGACCTCGGCGGACGGGCGCCGCAGGAGTTCGCCCAGGGCCGCATCTCCTACGCCGACCTGCCCGACGGCCGCGGCTACCTGCGCCTCTCCGGCTTCGGCGGCTACACCGAGAGCGGTGACTTCGCTTCCGAGAGCGCCGAGCTCGACCGTGCCCTGGAGAGCGTCTTCACCGCCGAGCGCACCGCCCGCCTGCGCGGCCTGGTCATCGACCTGCGGATCAACGGCGGCGGCTCCGACGAGCTCGGCCTGCGCCTGGCCGCCCGGCTCACGGACCGCCCGTACTTCGCCTACGCCAAGCGCGTGCGCAACGATCCCGCCGACGCGACCCGGTTCACCCGCCCGCAGCCCCTGTACGTCCAGCCCGCGCGCGGCCCCCGCTACACCGGGCCGATCGCCGTGCTCACCGGCGGCTCCACCATGAGCGCGGGCGAGACCTTCACCCAGGCCCTCATGGAGCGTCCCGGCCGGCCGGTGCGCATCGGCCGGCCGACCCAGGGCGTCTTCTCCGACGTGCTCGGCCGCACCCTTCCCAACGGCTGGGAGCTCGGCCTGCCCAACGAACAGTTCCTGACCCGTACCGGGAAGACCTTCGACGGTCCGGGCATTCCGGTCGACGTCAGCACCCCGGTCTTCACGCAGGAGGAGTTCGACGCGCACCGTGACTCCGCCTTCACCGCCGCCCTGCGCCGCCTTCCCCGGGCCTAGGCCGTCAGTCCTCGGGCTTCGCGCGGCTCGGCTGGACCCGTTTGGGCTCGCCCGGCATCTTCGGGTAGTCCGGCGGGTACGGCATGTCGCCGAGGCCGTGGTCGTGTTCGTGCCGGTCGGCCAGTTCCAGCGCGGCGTCCAGGGCGAAAGCGTGCTCGTCCATGTCCGCGTGCAGATCGCCCAGTTCCGCGAAGCGGGCCGGCATCGTCACGATGTCGAAGTCGCGCGGCTCCGCCTCGTCCAGCTCGTCCCAGCGCAGCGGCGCGGAGACCGGGGCGTGCGGGTGCGGGCGGACGGAGTAGGCGGAGGCGATGGTGCGGTCGCGCGCCGTCTGGTTGTAGTCGACGAAGATCCGCTCGCCGCGCTCCTCCTTCCACCAGGCGGTGGTGACCTTCCCCGGCATCCGGCGCTCCAGGTCCCGGCCGATGGCGATGGCGCACCTGCGGACCTCCGTGAAGGTCCAGCGCGGTGCGATCGGCACGAACACGTGCAGGCCCCGGCCGCCCGAGGTCTTGGGCCAGCCTCGTAGGCCCAGTTCCTCCAGGAGTACGCGCAGTTCGTGGGCGACCGCGACCGCGTGGTGGTAGTCGGTGCCCGGCTGCGGGTCCAGGTCGATGCGCAGCTCGTCGGGATGGTCGGTGTCCTCCCGCCGGACCGGCCAGGGGTGGAAGGTGAGGCACCCCAGATTGGCGGCCCACAGGACGGCGGCCGGCTCGGTCGGGCAGATCTCGTCGGCGGTGCGGCCGCTCGGGAAGGCGATGTGGGCGGTGGGGATCCAGTCGGGCAGGTTCTTCGGGGCCCTCTTCTGGAAGAAGGACTCGCCCTCCACCCCGTCCGGGAACCGCTCCAGGGTCGTGGGCCGGTTGCGCAGGGCGCGGGTGATCCCGTCCGCGACCGCGAGGTAGTAGGCAGCCACGTCCCCCTTGGTGAGGCCGCGCTCGGGGAAGTACACCTTGTCCGGGCTGGACAGCCGCACGGCCCGGCCGCCGGCCTCCAGCTCGATCGCTTTGCCCGCTGCACCCATGTGCGCCACGGTAGGCGGACCCGCGCGGCCCCGCACACCGAGCGGGCCCGGGCGCACCACCCCAGAATCGGAGACATGGATCTGCCGGTCATGCCACCCGTGAAGCCGATGCTCGCCAAATCCGTGTCCAAGATCCCACCGGGCATGCAGTACGAGGCCAAGTGGGACGGCTTCCGCGCGATCGTCCACCGGGACGGGGCCGAGATCGAGCTCGGCAGCCGCACCGGTAAGAGCCTGACCAGGTATTTTCCCGAGCTGGTGGAGGCTCTGAAGGCCAATCTGCCCGACCGCTGCGTGGTCGACGGAGAGATCGTCGTCGTGCAGGGCGGGCGGCTCGATTTCGACCGGCTCAGCGAGCGGATCCATCCCGCCGCCTCCCGGGTGAAACTGCTCGCCGAGACCACCCCGGCCTCGTTCGTGGCTTTCGACCTGCTCGCACTGGGCGACGAGGCCCTCCTCGACACACCGCTCGCCGACCGCCGTGCCGCCCTGACCCGCATGCTCTCCACCGCTCGGCCCCCCGTACACCTCGCGCCCGCGACCACCGACCCGGCGCTCGCGCGGGAGTGGTTCGAACGATTCGAAGGCGCCGGGCTCGACGGGGTCGTCGCCAAACCCCTCGATCTCCCCTACCGGCCCGATGCCCGCCTCATGTTCAAGATCAAGCACGAGCGTACGGCCGACGCCGTCATCGCGGGTTTCCGTTTCCACAAGAGCGGTCCGATTGTCGGATCGCTGCTCCTGGGGCTCTACGACGCCCACGGCACCCTCCAGCACGTGGGGGTCTGCGCCGCCTTCCCGATGAAGCGCCGCGCCGAGCTGATCGAGGAGCTCGAACCGCTGCGGATGCCCGACCCCGAGGGACATCCGTGGGCCGCCTGGGCCGAGGAGTCCGCCCACGAGAGCGCCCGGCTGCCCGGGGCGCAGAGCCGCTGGACCGGGAAGAAGGACCTGTCCTGGGTACCGCTGCGCCCCGAGTGGGTCTGCGAGGTGGCCTACGACCACATGGAGGGCGACCGGTTCCGGCACACCGCGCAGTTCCGCCGCATGCGACCGGACCGGGAGCCGCGAAGCTGTACGTACGCCCAGCTGGAGGAAGTCGTCGGCTACGACCTCTCCGAAGTGCTGGTGCCGGAGCCGGGGGCAGGGCCGGGGCCGGGGCCGGGTACAGGGCAGTCCGGCTGATCCGCGGTCGGAAGCGGCACGCTCCGTCCCCCGCCCGGGCGGGGGTCCTGGACGTAAGGTCACAGCCGGGCCGCACCGCACGCAGCCCCAGCACCCCGATCCACCGAAGGACGCCCATGAGTACCGAACCCGGCGAACCCACCGGACGCGCCGTCTCCCGCTCCCACGCCGTCGTCGGAGTCGGTCTGGTCGTGGTCGGCCACGACGGCCGGGTGCTGCTCGGCCAGGCGCACGACGGGCGCTGGGAACTGCCCGGCGGCAAGGTCGATCCCGGGGAGGGCTTCGAACAGGCCGCCGCCCGCGAACTGGCCGAGGAGACCGCGCTGCGCGCCGCTCCCGAGGACATCCGGATCGTTTCCATCCTGCTCGACGCGGACTCCGTCCGGACCCAGCTGACGGCCGCGGCCGTCACCTCGGCGGCCGAGGGCACGGCCACGGTCACCGAGCCCCACAAGATCACCCGCTGGTCCTGGTTCGCCCCTGCCGAGATCCCGGCGGCCCTCTACGCGCCGTCCGCGGCGGCCCTGCGCGCCTGGCGGCCCGAACTCGCCCCGGTCCTCCCGCACGTGCCCTCGTACGACTACCCGACGGCCACGACCCCGTGACCCGACGGCCTAGCCGGCCGTCGCGACCGTCACCACGGTGATCGCGGCCACCGCCATCTGCATGTCGCGGATGGCGGAGCGGACGCTCTCGGTGGCCCACTGCCCGCCGGCAATCTCCGCCGTGCGCGCGGAGATCTCCTTGCGCGGGCGGCCCGGGAAGGCCAGCCCGTGCAGTTTGGCCGCGTGGATCAGGGCGACGAGGCTCGCGGTGCGTTCGTCCGGCTCGGTGCCCTTGAGGACGACGGAGGCGAGACGTTCGCGCAGCGCGCGCTCGATCGTGCCGTCGGCCTCGGGGTACCGCCGCACCCGGAACACACCGAGGGCCTTGCGCCGCTCCTCCACGACCACGCCGCGCCCGCTCAGCCGCTCCACCGCCGCGGCGATGGCCTTGGCCTGGTCCTTCATCAGCCAGTCGGTCACCCGGCGCTTGCTCCGGCCGCGCATCCAGGTCTGCATCACCTCGATCCGGCCGTCGAGCAGTTCCTCACCGGTGGGCGAGGTGTCCACCAGTTCCAGGTACTTGCCGGTCACCACCACCCGCCCCGCGAGCACGAGTTCGAGCAGGATCCCGCCCGCCACGGCCCAGCCCACCAACTGCCGCTGCTTCACCGATCCGGACGCGTCGTCCAGCGACAGCAGCGTGATCTCCTCCGCCAGCGTGATCGTCATGCCCAGCTCCCCCGTAGACCGTCCGCCTTCTCTTGATCAGACGTCCGCGCACGCCCCGAGGTTCCACCGGCACCCCGATCGCCTTGCAGCCCCGCTCTCGCCCACGGCCACCAACGGCGGCGCGAGCGGCGACGAAGGCCCCCTCAAGGCCGCCCCGCCATCGCCCGCGGGGCGAAGTTTCCGTCTCGCAGGTCCTCCGCCAGCAGCCGCTTCGCGATCGCGTCCGCCGCGGCCCGCAGCTCCGCGCTGCGCGGACGGCCCCGGTCCTTCTCCAACTGGTCGCCGAGCCACTGGGCCCACGCGTCCGAGATGACGCCCGCTTCCCGCTCCCCCGCCGGGGTCTGGGCGTAGAAGCCGTTCTGCCGCGTCATGTAGCCCTCCTCCACCATCCGTTCGAAGACCGGCAGCAGCACCTCCGGGGGCAGGTGCCGGCGGGAGGCGATGAGTCCCAGGCTCGCGTAGCCGACGGTGCGGGTCAGCAGGTCCACCTGCATCACCGCCCACGCGCCCGCCATGTCCAGTCGGGTGTCCGAGGAGTTGACGATCCCGCGGGCCGCCTCCGGCCCCATGCTCCGCACCAGCTTGCCGACCGCCAGTTCCAGCAGCTTCGCCGAGTCCCCGGAGGCCGTGGCGGGCGAGCCGAAGCCGTCGCCCATGTCCGTGGAGCCGGCCCGCGCGGTGTCGCGCAGCTTGACCTGCTTGAGGAACAGGGCGACGACGAATCCGACCACCGCCACGGGCACCGTCCACAGGAACACCGTGTGCAGGGTGTCCGCGTACGCGTCGATGATCGGCCCGGCCGCCGCCGGATCCAGGCCGTGCACGCCCTGCGGGCTCTGCGCGGCCGCGGCCAGCTGCTGCGGGTCCTCTCCGGTGACGCGCGCGGCCTCGGCCACGCCCTTCTCCAGCGCGGGCCCCAGGGTGTTGGCGTAGATCGTTCCGAAGACGGCGGTCCCGAAGGCGCTGCCGAGGGTGCGGAAGAAGGTGACGCCCGAGGTCGCGGTGCCGAGGTCGGCGTAGTCCACGGTGTTCTGCACGGCGATGGTCAGCACCTGCATGCTCAGGCCGATGCCGACGCCGAGGACGAACATGTAGAGCGATTCCAGCCAGGCGTTGGACTGCGGGCCCATCCGCGACAGCAGGTAGAGCCCGAAGCCCATCACGGCGGAGCCGACGATCGGGAAGATCCGGTAGTGCCCGGTCTTGCTCGTGACGTTGCCGCTGAAGACCGACGCGATCAGCAGGCCGATGACCAGCGGCAGCGTCCGTACGCCGGAGACGGTGGCCGAATCCCCGTCCACGTACTGCAGGTACGTCGGCAGGAAGATCATCGCGCCGAGCATCGCGAAGCCGACGACGAAGCTGAGGACGGAGCAGACCGAGAAGACGGGGTTGCCGAACAGCCGCATCGGCAGCATCGGCTGCTCGGCACGCGTCTCCACCAGGCAGAACAGAGCCAGTGCCACGACGCCGCCCGCGAAGAGCCCGATGATGAGCGGCGAGCTCCAGGCGTACTCGTTCCCGCCGAGGCTGGTGGCCAGGATCAGCGCGCTCGCGCCGATCGCGACCAGCGCGATGCCCAGGTAGTCGATGACCGGCTTGCCGGCGGCGCGCACGGAGGGGATCGTCTTCGCGGCCGCCACCACGACCAGGATCGCGATCGGCACGTTGACGTAGAAGGCCCAGCGCCAGGTCAGGTGGTCGGTGAACAGCCCGCCGAGCAGCGGCCCGATCACCGTGGCGACGCCGAAGACCGCGCCGATCGCGCCCTGGTACTTGCCGCGTTCGCGCAGCGGGACCACGTCGGCGATCAGCGCCATCGCGGTGACCATCAGCCCGCCGGCGCCGATGCCCTGGATGCCCCGCCACAGGATGAGCAGGGTCATGTTGCTCGCGAGGCCGCACAGGAACGAGCCGGTGATGAAGACGATGGCGGAGACCTGGAAGACCAGTTTCCGGCCGAAGAGGTCACCGAACTTGCCGACGAGCACGGTCGCGACCGTCTCCGTGAGCAGGTAGGAGGTCACGACCCACGACATGTGGTCCCCGCCGCCGAGGTCCGCCACGATCGTGGGCAGCGCCGTGCCCACGATCGTCTGGTCCAGGGCCGCCAGCAGCACGCCGAGCATGATCGTGCCGAACACGATGTTGCGCGAGCGCCGGTCGAGGACGGGCGGTGCCGCGGCGGATATGGCGGGGGCTGCACCTTCGGCTGTGGTCACATCTCGCACTCTCACAGCGCCCCCGCCCCGCCGCATGCGGCGATAGCCCATCCGGGCGGGGCGCGGGAGGGCCGTCGCCGCAGGTGAACGGGGAGTCGGCGCAGGTGGCCGGCCGGCACCCGCCAGCACAGGTGGCCCGACCCGCAGCCGTCACCGCACGTGGCCCGACCCGCACCCGCCAGCACAGGTGGCCCGACCCGCAGCCGTCACCGCACGTGGCCCGACCCGCAGCCGTCACCGCACGCGACCCGACCCGCGGCCGTCAGCGCACGTGGCCCGCCCGCCGGCGCCCGTCGGCCCAGGTGACCGGCCGGCACCCCTCACCGCAGGTAGCCCAGCCCCGGATGCTCCGCCGCGTACCCGGCCACCAGCCGCCGGGCCACCCCGACCGAGTCCACCAGCGGATGCAGCGCGAAGGCCTTGACGGCGTCCGCCCGCGATCCGCTCGCCGCCGCGGCCAGGACCTCCCGCTCGGCGGCCTTGACCGAGGTCACCAGGCCCACCGCGTGCAGCGGCAGCGGATCGACGGCGACCGGGTGTGCGCCGTTGGCGTCGACCAGGCAGGGCACTTCGATGACGGCCTCGGCGTCGAGCACGGACAGGGTCCCGCGGTTGCGGACGTTCAGGATCAGGGTGGCGCGCTCGTCCCGGGCGATGGCGCGCATCAGGGCGAGGGCGACCTTCTCGTACCCGCCCGACTCCAGGTCGCTCTCCTCGCGCTCGCCGACACCCGCGACCTCGCGGTTCTCGGCCATGTACGTCGCCTCGCGCTCGGCCCGCGTGCGGTCCCATGCGGCCAGTGCCGCCCCGGGCGCCGGATCCGGCCGCCCGGCCTCGGCGTAGAACCCCCGCTGCTGGTCGCGCAGGAACGCCCCGCGCGTCTGCTCGGCCTCCTGGTAGGCCCGTACCGTGTCGCGGTTGAAGTAGTAGTAGTGCAGGTACTCGTTCGGGATCGCCCCGAGCGAGCGCAGCCACTCGGCCCCGAACAGCCGGCCCTCCTCGAAGGATTCCAGCGCCTGCGCGTCGGCCAGCAGCCGCGGCAGTTCGTCGCGCCCGCCGATCCGCAGCCCGCGCACCCAGCCCAGGTGGTTGAGGCCGACGTAGTCGATCCAGGCGTCCTCGGGCCGGGCGCCGAGCAGTCGGGCGATCCGCCGCCCGAGCCCGACGGGTGAATCGCAGATGCCGATGACCCGGTCCCCGAGCTCCTCGGCCATGGCCTCCGTGACCACCCCGGCCGGATTGGTGAAGTTGATCACCCACGCCCCGGGGGCGGTGCGGGCCACCCTGCGCGCGATCTCACGGGCCACCGGCACCGTCCGCAGGCCGTACGCGATCCCGCCCGCGCCCACCGTCTCCTGGCCCAGCACTCCCTCGGCCAGGGCGATCCGCTCATCGGCGGCCCGGCCCTCCAGCCCTCCGACGCGAATGGCCGAAAACACGAAGTCGGCGCCGCGCAGGGCCTCGTCGAGATCGGTGGTGGCCGTGACGGCCGGGGCGTCCGCGATCCCGGCGGCCTGGTCCGCGAGCACCCGCGTCATGGCGCGGAGCCGGCCGGAGTCCTCGTCGTACAGGGTCACGTGCGACACCCTGCCCTCGGCGTGATCGCCGAGCAGGGCTCCGTAGACGAGCGGTACCCGGAATCCGCCCCCGCCGAGGATCGTCAGCCGCACGCCCTTACCGCCTTTCGCAGTGCACCAGTGCCAGGGTGTCGTGGCACCAGTCTCCCCCGCCGGATCAGTCCACCGGCGACGGCACGGCCCTCAGTCGCGGCGGCTGGTGCGACTGCGCACCCGGATCGCCCGGCAGCGGACCCGTCGGGCGGCCCTGCGGCGCCGAGAGGACCAGCGTCATCCGGGTCAGCCCCATGCCGTCGAGCATCGGGCCGGATTCCGCCACCACCCGGCAGCGCACCAGGCCCCAGCCCGGGTCCGGGTGGCGCACGGTGCGTACGGCGCCGTCCTGTTCGGCGGCCTCGGCCCCGTGGGTCGTCAGCCAGTGCGGCACGCCGTACCGGTAGGCGGCCTCCATGAACGGGTCACGGGCCACCTCCTGGCGGATGCTGCGCAGCCCCTCGTCGTCGGGGGCGGCGGCCAGCGCGGTCGCGAACCGGGCCAACAGCGGTACGCACCAGGCCGGTTCGTGGTCCTCCAGCACGGCGGCCGCGTCCGGGTGGAACAGCACGAAGCGCAGGAAGTTGTCGTCCGGCAGGGCGGTCGGATGCGGGCGGACCGACTGGAAGAGCCGGTCGAACGCCGAGTTGGTCAGGGCCACGTCCCAGCGGTGGTCGACGAGGAAACTCGGGTAGGGCACGGCCTCCATGAGGGCCGCGTAGTCACACAGGTAGTCGCGCTGCGCCGGATCGTCGGGCAGCCGGCTCTCCTCGGCCGCGCGCCAGGTGGGCGGCGGGTCGCGGTCGACCATGATCCGGAAGAGCCAGAAGCACTGCCGCTCGCTCATTTCCAGGGCTTCGGCCAGGGCGAGCAGTTTGCGGTCCGTCCACTCCTTGACCAGGCCGCGCTCCCAGTTCCCGTACGCGCGCACGCTGATGCGCAGACGCGCCGCCAGGTCCTCCTGGCTCAGCCCGAGTTCCTCCCGGCGCTGGCGCAAAATCTCCTTGCGTCGCTCCGACCGCACGGCGCCGCGTGCGGACTCCTCGCCCGCGAGGCGCTCCCCACCGATGTGGGCGAGCCCTTCGGACGGGCCCACCGCTGCGAGATGTGGCACCGAGAGCTCCCCCCATCTTTATTACGGTCTGGATCTTCATTTCCGTGTGGCGATCCTGCTACCGACTTCATTCGAGTGTCAACTATTGTGGCAATTCCAGCCTCTGGGCAGCTCGATCCCGCCACAGATGTGGCACGTTCTAGCCGTACGGACAGAGACCGGATAGATTCCTGGAGCCGACCACGTGCCCGTACCCCGACCTCGCGCGATCTAGGAGAACCACTGGTGACAGACGGCTTCCCGGCTCCCGTCGCGGTGGCCAACACGCTCCTGGCAGCCACCGTCACGCGGGTCGCAGAACTCGCGGGCAAGCTGGGCCGCGACCTGAACCAGGTCTTCGACCTGCGCCGCCTCTCCGAGGCCTCGGGCGTACCCGCCGACGTGGTGCGGAGCCTGCTGGACGGCCGGCCCGCCGGTGAGCCCGATCTCCAGACCCGGTTCCTCCAGCGCCTCGACCTCCTGCGGCGCACCCGCGTCAAGCCCAACGGCCGCCGCTACACGCAGCAGGAGATCGCCGACGGCGCCGCGATGTCGCGCCAGCAGGCCGGGGCCCTGATCAACGGCGACAGACGGCCGACCATGGAACACTGTGACGCGATCCAGCGCTTCTTCGGGGTGCATGCCGGATTCCTCACCGCCCACGACGCGGACGCGCTCACGGACGCCCTCCAGCGCACCGAGCAACAGCTGCTCCAGGACTTCGCGGGCCGCGCACGGGAAACCGCACCCGCCCCGGCCGCTTCGACGGGCGATCCGCTGGCAAGACTTCTCCAGAACCACGGCGTACGGGGCATCGCCTGGCGCGCCGCCCAACTGCCCAGCGACAAGCACCGGGACAAGGTGACCGAATGGCTGGACATGCTTCTCGAAAGCGTCAAACCGAACGAATCCTGACCCAGTCGAAAGTCTGGGTCTGATCCTTGAGTCCTGATCCGGATCCGCGCCGACGGGGAGAACGGTGAGCATAGGCAGAGAGCAGCGGCGGTTGTGCGGGGAGCTGGTGGCAGGCATCAACCTGACCGCGCCCGTGGAGCCCGTGGACCTCTACGCCGCCCTCTGCGAGGGCATGAGCAAGCACCGCGGCCGCCGGGTGGAGTTCCGGATGGCCTCGTTCCCGCCGGGGACGGCCAGCGGCCTGTGGCTCGACATGGCGGACCGCGATCTGGTGGTCATCGAGGAACGCACCGCACCCGACCACCAACTGGTGATCCTCGGGCACGAGTTGTGGCACATGAAGGCCGGTCACTGCAGCCACCACGTCGACGGCGCCGCCGTCGCCGCACGGCTGCTGTCGGACGAGGCCGACATCGGCGAGACCGTGCGCCGCGTCGCCGCGCGCACCCGCGCCGACGTCCAGGAGGAGACCGAAGCGGAAACCTTCGGTTTACTGCTGGGCAGCAGGTGCAGGAACTGGCTCGCCGGATCGGCGAGCCACCGCGCACCGGCACAGCGCGATCAACTGGCGGGCCGCATCGAGGCATCGCTCGGATACCGGGGGCACAGGAACGACCGTTGAACGGCAAGGACTACTACATACCGGCCGCGGCCCTGGCGATCGCACTCGCCTTCAAGCTGCCGGCCCTGCGGCACAACTGGCGTGACCCGCTGCTGCGATCGGTCTGTGCCCTGCTCACCCTGGCCGGTGCGGTCTTCACCTTCGCCGCCCCGCCCACCATCGTGGCGGTCAACCGCTGGACCGGCATCACCAACTTCTCGGCCCCGCTCGTCTACTGCCTCATGAGCGCCTTCAGCGCGTCCTGCCTGGTCCTGATCGTCAACTGGCGCGGCGGACCGCCCGAGCAGACCCGGCGGATCTCACGCCGGTGGATCCTGGGCTACGGCACGGTCACCGTGACCCTGATGGCGCTCTTCCTCCTCGGTGACGCACCGGTCGAGCGCTTGCGCGACTTCGACACGTTCTACGCCAACACCCCGTACACGGGGCAGATGATCGGCCTCTACCTGCTCGCGCACAACGTGGCCGCCTTCGTGATGGTCGCCATGTGCTGGCGCTGGTCCCTCCAGGTGCGCGGCTGGCTCCGGACCGGCCTGATGATCATCGTCGTCGGCTACATCCTGAACCTCAGCTACGACGCCGCCAAGATGAGCGCCGTCATCGGCCGCTGGGTGGGGCTGGGCCCCGAGCTCGACGACCTGAGCACCTACGTGGCCCCGCCGCTCGCCGCCCTCGGCGCGCTCGTCAGCGCGGTCGGCTTCGTCCTGCCGCTGCTCTGCCAGCGCCTCTCGGACAGCTGGCAGCACTGGTCCACGTACCGGCGGCTCGGCCCGCTGTGGCACGAGGTCCGGATCTCCGCGCCCGACACCCCGGTCGGCGTCCAGATGTCCTGGTGGTCCGCCGCCGACATCCGCGTCATCCAGCGCGAGTCGGACATCCACGACGGCTTCCTGCACCTCGGGCCGTACTTCGACCGCGGCTACCGGGACACGGCCCTCGCCCAGGCCTTCGCCGCCGGCGCCGACGAGGAGACCGCGCGGGCCGTCGCCGACGCGGCCATGGTCGCCGCCGCCGTGCGCGCCCGCGCGGCCGACCCCGAGGGACGGGTCATCGGGGCCAGCGAGGAAGGGGCGCCGCCGGCCACCGACGGTCCGCGCGACCTCGTACGGATCTCGCACGCCCTGCGGAACTCGCCGGTGGTGGCAGAATGCCGGCGCCAGGCGGCGCTGTCGGGGCGCTGAGCCCGCAGGGCCCGACAGCGGGCACGCGGCCCCGGGTGCTCAGCGCCCGCCGGCGGCCAGTGACAGGGTCGGGAACAGGTCCTGGAACGGCCCCGCCGAGTCGATCCCGTCCCGCCCGAAGGGCGCGTCGAAGCTCCACACCATGAACAGCAGGAACACGATCAGCGCGCTGAACAGCCCCGCGAGCAGCAGCTCCCGCCCCGAACGCCGGATCTGCAGGGTGAAGATCAGCCCGACGGTGACCAGCCCGCCCGCGACCAGCCCCAGCCAGACCACCCCCGGCAGCGTGGACTCGTCGCTCTGCGTCCGCTCGTGGCGGGCGTCGTCGGCGGCCGCGATGTGGTCCAGCAGCGGCTGGTAGGCCTGCGCCTGCAGCTCGTTGCCCGGGCTCTGGTGGGTGACGTCGCTGCGCAGCTTGCCGAGCAGTTCGCCGCCCTCCGGGGACACCGGAGCCCCGGAGGTCAGCCGGGGCCAGTCCACGCTGACGGTGTGGGACACGTACGCGTTGACCTCGCCGCGGATCCGGTCGCGGACGGCGGCCGGGTAGACATCGGCCCGCTGGGTGACCTCGTACAAGGACTGGGCCTCGCGGCGCACACTGTCCTCGGCGGCGCCGCGCGCCTCCCAGACGCCCGCGATGGCCAGGCCGAGCACGATCGCGTAGACCACGCCGACCATCATCACCATGTACTCGAGGACGTCGGGGGTTTCGCTGGTGTCCTCGTCGTCGGCGACCCGGCGGTGCCGGATCGCGGTGAAGGCGAGGACGAGGGCGCAGACGAGCGCCATGGCGATGGCCAGGACCAGCCATTCGGACACGAGGGTTCTCCGTAGGTCGAGATGAGCGGACTGAACGTGGGGGCGCGGCTAGCCGCGGCTCCTGGAACGGGGCCGCAGCGCGACGGCCGCGAGCACCGCCGGGGTCGTGACGACGACCATGAGCATCAGGGTGGACATGCCGTCCGGGCCGCGTCGCGCCAAGGCAGCGGAGTGGTACGGGCGCACGTGGAAGCGCCCCGTCGCCCCGGCCCCCGCTGCGACCCGGTGCGGCCACGCCATCGCGACCCCGCTGATGGTCAAGGCGGACGGCACCAAGTTCGGCAAGTCCGAGAGCGGCGCCGTCTGGCTCGACCCGGAGATGA
>NZ_JBEXPT010000083.1:0-29925 GCF_040612195.1 Streptomyces sp. NPDC006450
CCGGGGCCGGCACCTCCGTCGGCACCCCTGCCGACCCACGGCCGGCCGGGTGACGTCCGGAGCCGGCCCGGCATGCGCGAAGGCCCCCGCACCGAGGAGGACAGGTCCGGGTGGGACAGACCCCCGTCCTTTCCCACCCCTCCACCCGTCCACTCCACGGAGTCGGGTTCCGGCCAACGCGTGCCGAGCCTATGAGGGCTCCGCTCGGCCGAGTGTGCATTGCGCGCAGGGACCGTTGACAATCCGCGCAGCAGGTTTGACGGCCGGCTAGGCCGTCTCGCCCGCCGCGGTCTCCTCCGTCGCCGCGCGGCGGAACTCGCTGGGACTGGCCCCGTACGTATCGCGGAACAGCCGGCTGAACACCGAGGCGTTGGTGAATCCCCAGCGCAGGGCCACGGTGTGGACGGGGACGGCCTGCTGCCCGGGATCGGCGAGGTCCTCGCGGCAGCGCTCCAGACGGCGCCGGCGGATCGTGGCCGCGACGCTCTCCCCGCGCTCCCGGAAGAGCAGCTGGAGCCGGCGCAGCGACATGCTGTGCCGGGCCGCGACCGCGGAAGGGCTGAGTTCGGGATCGCCGAGGTTGTGCCCGATGAAGGTGTCGATCCGCGCCAGCAGCGCCCGGGTCCGGCTCTCCTCGGACAGCTCGTCCTGGGCGCCGATCCGATCGGCGAGGCAGGCGCCGGCCAGGTCGAGCGCGACGGAGCCCAGCTGCTCCAGCTCGGCGGGCGCGCACTCCTCCCCGTGCGCGGCCAGGGAGCGCATGTACTGCGCGAGGATCGCCCCCATGCCCCGGTCGGCGGGGATCCGCTCGGCGAGCACCCGGTCCACCCGGTCCGATCGCAGCGGGAGCGCGGTGCGGGGGAGCGAGAGGATCACGGCCCGGACCGGCTCCGTGCCCGGGACGCCCGACTCGAAGGGGTGCGAGGTGTCCCACAGCACCAGGTCCCCCGAGAAGGGCCCCGAGTCGTGCCGGTTCTGCGCGATCCACATGGACCCGCTGGTCACCAGCCCCAACTGGTACTGCTCGGGGTCGCTGCTGCGGACGTGCGCCGCCGTGCGCCGGGCGCGCAGCGGGGCGTAGCCGAACTGTGAGACCTGCACGCAGCCCAGGTCCAGCACGGCGGCCTCCGCCTGGAAGTCCCCCGCGTGCTCACTCCTGATCGAGGTCGACACCAACTGCTGCGCCACCACGTCGGAAAACCAATCGAACCGGTCCGCTGCCGGTACGGCAGCGGACGAAATCACCGACCACACCAAAGGTTCTCCGGCCTGAGGAGACAAGGAGTCACGAAAGCAACGGGGTCACGACGTCACGACGTCACGACGTCACGACGTCACGACGTCACGACGTCACGGGGTCACGGAGAAGTTGGCCAGGATGGCCTCGGCCAGCGCCGGGTCGCCCTCGATCTTCACCCGGTCGGCGACGGCGTGCGCACGCACCCGGCCTGCCGCGAGGCGTACGTACGTCTCCCAGTCCAGGGTCAGCGTCACCGCGGGCCCCAGCGAGGGGGCCTTGTCGATGGTGCCGCGGCCCTCCGCGTCGACCCGTACGGTCCGCATGAACTCCAGCGCCCCGTGCACGTCGATGACGACGGCCGAGTTCGCGGGCGCGCCCGCCTTCTTCGCGACGACCTTCGGCAGCCCGGAGAGCAGGACGTCCCGGGCCACGTAGGCCCCCGGCGAGTCCCAGTTTCCCGGGGCCCCCAGGGCCGCCCGCAGGTCCTGCTCGTGGATCCACACGTCGAACGCGCGCAGCCGCAGCGAGTGCTCCAGGGTGGCCGGCTCGCCCAGCGGGCCGCGGATCACCGTGTCCGGGTCCCGCTTCTCGTTCCGAAGCTGCCGGGAGCGGCGGATGATCGTGTACTCCAGCTCGGAGGTCATCTCGGGTGCGGTGTGGTGCCGCCGCACGTCGACCTGTACTTCCATGTACCGGGAGAACTCGTCGACCACGTGCCGCAGGTCCCGCGGCAGGGTGTGGATCGGCCGCGGGTCGCCCAGCTGCTCGCACTCGATGCCGATGACGTGGGAGACGACATCGCGCACGGACCAGTTCGGGCAGGGCGTCGCCCGGCTCCACTCGCCTTCCGTCAGCGGAAGGACCAGCTCGGATATCGCCTCGATGGAGTGGGTCCACGCGTCGGCATAGGGCTGAAGGCTGGGATGCGGATGGACGGTCAACGGGACCCCTCGCGTGCTGTTCATTGGCGCGTTGGCGCATTGGCGCGTTCTGGAAGCTTGTGCAATGGCTTCAAAACTACGCTGCCGGTGAGCACCCCGGCAGTGCTTTCGTGTGACGATCGTAGGCCCGAGTTGACGGCTTGAAAGCCAGGACGGTGGTACTGTGCGCGCTTCCCTGATCCAAATCGCGGTGAATGAGGGGGAGTCGGTGGTTTCCCGCCGCTCCCGGGCTGCTGACCTCGTGCGCGAACAGTCCGGCTCGGACCTCGTCGTCCTGCCGGAACTGTGGACCGTGGGCGCCTTCGCCTACGAGCAGTTCGAGACGGAGGCCGAGCCGCTGGACGGACCGACCTACGGGGTCATGGCCGCGGCGGCCCGCGATGCCGGGGTCTGGCTGCACGCCGGCTCCTTCGTGGAGCGCGCGGGCGACGGCTCGCTCTACAACACCGCGCTCGTCCTCTCTCCCACGGGCGAGCTCGCCGCCACGTACCGCAAGATCCACCGCTTCGGCTTCGACCAGGGCGAGGCCGTCCTGATGTCCGCGGGCGAGTCGCTGACCACGGTCGCCCTTCCGGAGCAGACCCTCGGTCTCGCCACCTGCTACGACCTGCGCTTCCCGGAGCTGTTCCGCGGCCTGGTCGACGCCGGGGCGACGACGCTGGTCGTCTCGGCGGGCTGGCCGGCCCGCCGCCGGGGCCACTGGACGCTGCTGAACCGGGCCCGCGCCGTCGAGGACCAGGCGTACGTCCTCGCGTGCGGGACGGCGGGCACCAACGGGGGCGTGGAACAGGCCGGCCACAGCCTGGTCGTGGACCCGTGGGGCGAGGTCCTCGCGGAGGCGGGCCCGGCGGAGGAGGTCCTGACGGTGGACCTCGACCCGAAGAAGGTCGCCGAGACCCGCGAGCAGTTCCCGGCCCTGAAGGACCGCCGCCTGCAGCTCGGCGGCGCGTAGCGGCCCTCGCCCCGGGGGACTGCCTAGTCGTCTCCGGGGCCGTCCCGCTCCTTCTCCGCCATCCGCACGACGCACACCGCGACCGCGATCAGCAGCGAGGCGTCGGCGTCCTCGCGGACCACGTCGACGGCATACGTCTCGCGGATCCGGTACCACTGGCGGGAGATCAGCGCGAGGAGTTCCCCCTCGTACTCGACCTTGAACTCCCGGTCCAGGATCCGCCCGCTGACATCGAGCTCGGTGCCCTCGTTGAGCACCACCGTGTAGTGGTTGCGCAGCAGCGAGAACCGCTTCTTGCGGATCACCGCGAGCCGCCGCTCGTCGCGTTCCAGCGTCATCGCGTCGCGCAGGGCGAAGAGCTTCTCCCGCAGGGTGATGAGGATGCGCCCGTCGGGATCCTTCAACTCCAGGGTGTCCCGGAACCGCAGGGCCTTCCCGTCCACGAGGTAGGCGTGCCGCCCGTCCTCGTCCTCGATCCAGTAGTCGTCCCCGATGGCCAGCATTTTGTCCCGTACCAGGTATTTCACGCCCTCATCGCTGCCCGGGATAGGTTCGGGTCATGCCACTCCTCTACGTGACCGACCTGGCCTACCCGGCGCGCGGCCGCCGCTACGGCGACGAGGACGTCTTCCTCACCGCACGCCTGCGCGAGCACTTCCCCCTGGCCCTGTGCCACCCCCTGGACGCGCAGGCCCTGCTCCCGGCCTTCGACACGGTCGTCGTCCGCAACAGCGGCCCGGTCATCCACCACCAGCCGGCCTACGACTCCTTCCGCGCGGCCGCCCTCGCCGCGGGCACCCGCGTCTACAACCCCCTGACGGGCCGCGGCGACATGGCGGGCAAGCAGTACCTCGTCGACCTGACGGCGTCCGGCCACCCGGTCATCCCCACCGTCGACGACCCGGCGCACCTGCACCTCCTCCCCCCGTCCCCCTCGTACGCGGTGAAGCCGAAGCAGGGCGCGGACTCGATAGGCCTCACCTTCACCCCGCACCCGGACTGCGCTCCGGGGGAGTTCCTGATCCAGCCGCGCATCGACTTCGCGTACGAGGTGTCCTTCTACTTCGTCGACGACACCTTCCAGTACGCCCTGTACGCGCCCGACCCCGACCGCCGCTGGGAACTGATCCCCTACGACCCCACCCCGGCGGACCTGTCCTTCGCCCGCACCTTCATCGCCTGGAACACCCTCACCCACGGCATCCAGCGCGTGGACGCCTGCCGCGCCCCCTCGGGCGACCTCCTCCTGGTGGAGCTGGAGGACCTCAACCCGTACCTCTCCCTGGACCTCCTCCCGCCCGAGGTCCAGGACGCCTTCGTCACGGCCCTGGTCCGCTCCCTGCGCAGCTTCGGAGCCTGAGGTCAGGCGCTGTGCCGCCGCCGTGCCACGTAGCGGAGCAGGGCCCAGATCGCCGCGGCGTTGATCAGGGCGCCGACCAGGATCGCGGCGTGGAAGCCGAGGCCGGCCCATGCGTCGAGCTTGTCGCTCACGGAGGTGTCCGGCGGTACCCAGTCCGCGGGGAGCGGGTCCGACGGGTCGGGGTAGTCGATGGGCGGCCGGCTGGGCGGCTGCGCACCGTAGTACTCGGGCCCCTCGGCCGGGGCCGGGGCGTCCAGGGCGTCCGCCGCCGGTCCGAAGGCGCCCAGCAGCAGGAGGCTGACGGGCGCGGTGGCCAGGATCGGCCAGACCCCGAAGAACCCGATGTCACCGGTCCGGCTGCCGACCTCGACGTAGACCAGCATGGCGACGACCAGCGCCAGGTATCCACCGGGCACCCACATCTCGGGCTTCGACCAGCGCCGCACCATCACGTTCCCCGTTCTGCTTTCCACGTTCCGCTTCGTTCGTCCTGCGGCCAGTGTCGAAGCTGCCGGGGCCGGCCACCTGAGTACGGCTACTCATCCCGAGCTGTGCCGTACGCGTGTGATCCGGCGTTCATACCTGGGTGGCAAGCTTGAAGCATGAACGATGCTGCCCCGGCGCCCACCCCCGCGCCCGCACCCCGTCGCGCCCGAGTCCGTGCCCCCGAGCTGATCGGCAAGGGCGGCTGGCTCAACACCGGCGGGAAGGATCTGACCCTCGCTGACCTGCGGGGGCGGATCGTCATTGCCGATTTCTGGACCTTTTGCTGTGTGAACTGCCTGCACGTGCTCGACGAGCTGCGCGAGCTGGAGGAGACGCACCGCGACACCGTCGTGATCGTCGGGGTGCACTCGCCGAAGTTCGTGCACGAGGCCGAGCACTCCGCCGTCGTCGACGCCGTCGAGCGGTACGGGGTGCACCACCCGGTGCTCGACGACCCCGAGCTCGCGACCTGGAAGCAGTACGCCGTCCGCGCCTGGCCCACGCTCGTGGTGATCGACCCCGAGGGGTACGTCGTCGCGCAGCACGCCGGGGAGGGGCACGCGCACGCCCTCGCGAAGCTCGTCGAGGAGCTGGAGGCCGAGCACGAGGCCAAGGGGACCCTGCGGCGCGGCGACGGGCCGTACGTGGCGCCCGAGCCGGTGGCGGGGGACCTGCGGTTCCCGGGGAAGGCGCTCGTGCTGCCCTCCGGGAACCTGCTCGTCTCCGATACGACCCGCCACCAGCTCGTGGAGCTGGCTCCCGACGGGGAGAGTGTCGTACGGCGCATCGGCGGCGGGAAGCGCGGCTTCGGGGCGGACTCCTTCAGCGAGCCCCAGGGGCTGGCGCTGCTGCCCGACGGGTCCGTGGTCGTCGCCGACACCGTCAATCACGCGCTGCGGCGCTTCGACCCCGCGACCGGGGCCGTGGAGACCGTCGCCGGGACCGGCCGGCAGTGGTGGCAGGGGTCCCCTGCCTCGGGGCCGTCCCTCGAAGTCGACCTGTCCTCCCCGTGGGACGTGGCCTGGTGGAAGGGCCGGGTGTGGATCGCCATGGCCGGCGTCCACCAGTTGTGGACCTGGGACCCCGAGAGCGACACCGTGGCCGTCGCGGCCGGGACGACCAACGAGGGGCTGCACGACGGGCCGGCCGCCGAGGCCTGGTTCGCGCAGCCGTCCGGGCTCGCGACGACGGAGGACCGGCTGTGGATCGCCGACTCGGAGACCAGCGCCCTGAGGTACGTCCACCAGGACGGTGACGGGTACGCGATCACCACCGCCGTCGGCAGCGGGCTCTTCGACTTCGGCCACCGGGACGGCGACGCCGCCCAGGCGCTGCTGCAGCACCCCCTCGGCGTCACCGCGCTGCCCGACGGGTCGGTCGCTGTGTGCGACACGTACAACCACGCCCTGCGCCGGTACGACCCCGCCACCGGGCAGGTCACCACCCTCGCCACCGATCTGCGCGAGCCCAGCGACGCCGTGCTGGTCGGGGACGACATCGTGGTCGTGGAGTCCGCCCGGCACCGGCTGACCCGGCTGCGCCTTCCCGAGGAGGCCGTACGGGTCGACGCGGTCGCCCATCGCACGCAGCGGGCCGCCACCGAGGTGGCCCCGGGCACGCTCCGCCTCGACATCGTCTTCCAGGCCCCGAGCGGCCAGAAGCTCGACACCCGCTACGGGCCCTCCACCCGCCTGCTGGTCTCCTCGACCCCGCCCGAGCTGCTGACGGCGGGGGAGGGAGCCGGGACCGACCTGTTCCGGGAACTCGCACTGAACCCGGAGCTGACCGGGGGCGTCCTGCACGTCTCCGCGATGGCCGCCTCCTGCGACGACGACCCCGCGAACGAGTACCCCGCCTGCCACGTCCACCAGCAGGACTGGGGGGTGCCGGTGAGCATCACCCCGGGCGGCGCGACCCGCCTGCCCCTGGTACTGGCCGGGATGGACGGCTGAGCCGGAAAGCCACCGTGCCCGCCGGGGGGATCTCCCCCCGGCGGGCACGGTCATGACGGTGCGGTGGCGCGGGCTCAGTTCTCCAGGAACGCCAGCATGACGTTGGCCAGGAGGTACGGGTCGTCCGCGCCGCACAGTTCGCGGGCGCTGTGCATCGACAGGATGGCCACGCCGATGTCCACGGTCTGGATGCCGTGGCGGGCGGCGGTGATCGGGCCGATCGTCGTGCCGCACGGCATCGAGTTGTTGGAGACGAAGGTCTGCCACGGGACGCCGGCGCGCTCGCAGGCGTTCACGAACACGGCGCGGCCGCTGCCGTCGGTCGCGTAGCGCTGGTTGACGTTGACCTTCAGGATCGGGCCGCCGTTGGCGCGCGGGTGGTGCGAGGGGTCGTGCCGCTCCGCGTAGTTGGGGTGCACGGCGTGGCCGGTGTCCGAGGAGAGGCAGATCGCGCCGGCGAAGGCCCGCGCGCGGTCCTCGTAGGAGCCGCCGCGCGAGAAGACAGAACGTTCCAGCACGTTGCCCAGCAGGGGCCCGTCCGCGCCGGTGTCCGACTGGGAGCCGTTCTCCTCGTGGTCGAAGGCGGCCAGGACGGGGATGTGCTCCAGGGTGCCCGCGGTGGAGGCCGCGACGAGGGCCGCGACGCCCGCGTGGACCGACAGCAGGTTGTCCATGCGCGGGCCCGCGAGCAGCTCGCGGTCGCGGCCCAGGTAGGCCGGGGGCTCGATCGAATGGACCATCAGGTCCCAGCCGGCGACGGAGCCGCGCTCGAGGTCTTCCTCGTCCTCCAGGAAGGCGATCAGGTCGCCCTCGTGGACGTCGCCGAGGCCCCAGATCGGCTGCATGTGCCGCTGCTTGTCCAGCTTGAGCCCGTCGGTGTTCACCGACCGGTCCAGGTGCACGGCGAGTTGGGGTACGCGCATCAGCGCACGGTCGATGTTGACGAGCCGTTCGGTGCCGTCGAGCAGCGTCAACCGCCCGGCCAGGCCCAGGTCGCGGTCGAGCCAGGTGTTGAGCAGGGTGCCGCCGTAGATCTCCACGGCGATCTGCCGCCAGCCCTGGGCGCCGGTGTCGGGCAGCGGCTTGACCCGGAGGTTGGGGGAGTCGGTGTGCGCGCCGATGATCCTGAACGGCGTGTGTGCGGAGGCGCCTTCGGGCACGAACCAGGCGATGATCGCGCCCCCGCGGAGGACGAACTTGCCTCCCGTGCTCGCGTCCCAAGCGTCGGTCTCGGCCAACTGCCTGAATCCGGCCTTCTCCAGCCGCTCGGCCGCGTTGGCCACGGCGTGGTACTGGGACGGACTCGCCGCCAGGAAGGTCATCAGGTCGTCGGTGTGGCCGCGGTCGAAGCGGGCGGCGGGAGAGCTCATGTAGTTCACCTTAACGACGGTCGTGTTCGTCATGGCCGGACTGCGGCGGATGGCCGGAGGAAGGGCCGCGGGGGGTGTGTCCCGGGACCCCGGTGCTTGTCAGCCCGGCGGACGCTCGAAGCGGCGCTGCAACTGTCTGCGCTCGCCCCGGCGGATGCGCGGGAGCATTTCCGGGGTCTGCGCGGAACGCTGCGCGCGCCTCTTGCGTCCGGCGCAGAAGATACAGGCCTCACCGGGCGGGGCGTCGGGATCGATGGGTGCACCGGGGTGCTCGGAGCAGCCGGAGGCGTTGCGCGGCCGGGACAGCTCGCGCGCCACGATGAAGGCGCGGTGCAGGTCGTCGGCCATCGCGACGAAGTCGTCGGGGGGCGAGGACAGGCTCAGGTGGAAGCGCCGGTCCTCGACCGTGCGCAGGCAGCCGTGCAGCGCCTGGAGGGTGTACGGGGGCTCGGGCACGGGGTATCCGAGCCGGCGCTGCTCCGCGGCGGGCGGGGCGGCGGACGCGGCCCGGGCGCCCTGTGCGCGCAGTCCGAGGCGGCGCCGGTCGTTGCAGATCAGGCAGCGCCCCCAGCCGTCGGGCGCCTCGGGGTCCAGGGCGCCGTTGGGGTGCTCCGGACAGCCGGTGTAGCTCTTGGCGGGCGCGAGCCCGGCGGCGGTCTGGAAGGCGGTGTAGAGGGCGTCGGCCACCGATTCGTACTCGGTGGGGTGGGCGCCCTCGTAGAGCTCCTTGAGGTGGTCTCCGAGGCTGCCCACGGCGGACTGCAGCTCCTTGAGGGCATAGGGCCGCCCGGTCGGGACCGAGTACCCCCTGCTGCCGCGCTGCTGCTCCTGTGGACTCATACCCACGAGCGTCCCATGAACCACCGACATCCCGGGAACCCCGCAGCCCACAGGCGGTACGGGGCCCTGGAGGGACCGTGGGTGCACGCCGACGGCCGGGCCCCCCGTGCGGAGGGCCCGGCCGTCTGCGCGTACGTACACCGCGTACAGCTGGGGGAGGGAGGTCTCGGGACCGAGGGGCCTAGAAGGCGGCCTCGTCGAGCTCCATCAGGGTGTTGTCGACGGCCTCGGCGAGCGCGCGGGCCACCGAGACGCCGGGCAGGATCTGGGAGGCGAAGAACTTCGCCGCCGCGATCTTGCCGGTGTAGAACGGGACGTCCTTGGCGGAGGCGGTCGGCAGCTTCTCGGCGGCCACGGCCGCGCCCTTGAGGAGCAGGTAGCCGACGACCACGTCACCGGAAGCCATCAGCAGCCGGGTGGTGTTCTGGCCGACCTTGTAGATGTTCTTGACGTCCTCGCCGGTGGCGGTGAGGTCGACGATCATCTGGCCGACTATGGCCTCCAGGTCGACGGCCGCCTTGGCGAGCGCGTCGCGGGCCGGGGCGAGGTCCTCGCCGCCGGGGCCCTCGGCCAGGAACTTCTTCATCGTCTCGGAGAGGACGTTGAGGGAAGCACCCTGGTCGCGGACGATCTTCCGGAAGAAGAAGTCCTGGCCCTGGATGGCCGTGGTGCCCTCGTAGAGGGTGTCGATCTTGGCGTCGCGGATGTACTGCTCGATCGGGTATTCCTGCAGGTAGCCCGAGCCGCCGAAGGTCTGGAGCGACTGCGCGAGCTGCTCGTAGGACTTCTCCGAGCCGTAGCCCTTCACGATCGGCAGGAGCAGGTCGTTGAGGCCCACGAGGGCGGCGGTGTCCTCACCGGCGGCCTGCTTGAGCTGGATCTCGTCCTGGATCGAGGCGGTGTACAGGACCAGGGCGCGCATGCCCTCGGCGTACGCCTTCTGCGTCATGAGCGAGCGGCGCACGTCGGGGTGGTGCGTGATGGTGACCTTGGGGGCCGCCTTGTCCATGAACTCGGCCAGGTCCGGGCCCTGCACGCGCTCCTTGGCGTACTCCAGCGCGTTCAGGTAGCCGGTCGACAGGGTCGCGATGGCCTTCGTGCCGACCATCATGCGGGCGAACTCGATGATCATGAACATCTGGCGGATGCCGTCGTGCTTGTCACCGATCAGCCAGCCCTTGGCGGGGTGCTGGTCGCCGAAGGTCATCTCGCACGTGTTGGAGGCCTTGAGGCCCATCTTGTGCTCGACGTTCGTCGCGTAGACGCCGTTGCGCTCGCCCAGCTCGCCGGTCTCCCAGTCGAAGTGGAACTTCGGGACCAGGAAGAGGGAGAGGCCCTTCGTGCCCGGGCCGTGGCCCTCGGGGCGCGCGAGGACGTAGTGGAGGATGTTCTCCTCCATGTCGTGCTCGCCGGAGGTGATGAAGCGCTTCACGCCCTCGATGTGCCAGGAGCCGTCGTCCTGCTGGACCGCCTTGGTGCGGCCGGCGCCGACGTCCGAGCCGGCGTCCGGCTCGGTGAGGACCATGGTGGAGCCCCAGCGCTTCTCGACGGCGAGCGCCGCGATCTTCTTCTGGACCTCGTTGCCCTCTTCGAAGAGGACGCCGGCGAACGCCGGGCCGGAGGAGTACATCCACACGGCCGGGTTCGCGCCCAGGATCGTCTCGGCGAAGGCCCAGATCAGGGAGCGGGGCGAGGTGGTGCCGCCGATCTCCTCGGGCAGGCCCAGACGCCAGTACTCGGAGTCCATGAAGGCCTTGTAGCTCTTCTTGAAGGACGCCGGGACGGGCGCGGTGTTCGTCGTCGGGTCGAAGACCGGCGGGTTGCGGTCCGCGTCCTCGAAGGAGGCGGCCAGCTCGTTCTCGGAGAGCTTGGCGATCTCGCTGAGGATGGTCTTGGCGGTCTCGGTGTCCATCTCACCGAACGGCCCGGTGCCGTACACGTTGTCGCGGCCGAGCACCTCGAAGAGGTTGAACTCGATGTCGCGGAGATTCGACTTGTAGTGCCCCATGGCGACGGCTCCGTTAAGGCTCGGTGAGAGTGGTTCGTCGTGCATACCAATCGGTAACGTAATGATGCTACCCACCGGTAATAACGGCAACCCTTCCACGGTGAGTGTGACCAGGGTCAAGTTCGAGCTCACACCAGACGGTCTTGCTCCCAGGTCCCCGGACGACTCCCCATTGCAGTGCCAGCGCGTCGAGCAGGGCTAGACCGCGCCCGGATTCCGCGTCTCCCGAGGCTTCCCGCAGTACGGGCCGTGCGTGCGGGTCGGGGTCGGTGAGCTCGACCCGCGTACGGGCTGCCCTTCCGGTGATCCGCAGCGTGACGGGCGTGCCTTCGCCGAGGTGGGCGAGGGCGTTGGTGAGCAGCTCGCTCACGCAGAGCTCGGCGTCGGGGGAGGCCCCGGGCCCCAGGTGCTCCCGCACGGCGTGGCGGGCCAGGGGGACGGCCCCGGGGGTGGCCAGGAGGTGGAGCGTGAGGCTGCTCACGGGGTGGCCAGGGCGTCGGCCAGTCGCTGCGCGGTGGCGGGGTTGCAGTTGCCGAGGGCGATGAGGGGTGGGCTCGCGTACCGCCCGGCGTAGGAGAGGAGGTGGAGGTCGAGGGAGGGGAGCGTGATTCCGTGCGCGGAGAGGGCGGCGCGGAGGTTGTCCAGGGCCTGGGTCGCCTCGTGGTCGTGGGGGTGGTCGCTCATGGCGGAGCCTTTCGCATTGTCGACTGTGTGTGACGAACTCCTCACAGGCTGGCGTGGCCCGGCGTAGCGTGGGAAGGGTTTCGAGTCCACAGCGCGAAGTGTGGAAGGCGGGCCCCGACGATGGGCGCAAGCAAGGAGATAGACGGGTCGGCGAGCGTGGCGGCCTTCTACGGGAAGGAGTTGCGTTGGAAGCGGGAGAAGGCTGGCCTCACGCTTCAGCAGACCGTGGCGGGCAGCTTCTACGGCGTCAGCTACTTGAGTGAGATTGAGCGCGGCCACCGGCGGATGCCGGAGGATCTGGCGAGGCACGTCGACCATGTCCTGAAGACGGACGGGTTTTTCGCGCGATGCTGTGAGGACGTACGCAATGCGCGCAAGAGTCTCGTCGCGCCGTATTTCCAGGATGCCTTCGAGCTGGAGGCGGCAGCGCAGGACATTCAGGAGTGGAGCCCCATGCTCCTCCCGGGAGCTCTCCAGGTGGAACCGTACATTCGGGAGATCATCCACGCTTTCAACCCCACGGACGACGAGGCGGAGATCGCGAGGAAGGTGGCCTTGCGGCGTAGCCGTGCCTGGGTGTTCGAGGAGGGGCCGGTGTCGTGGGTCGTCCTGCACGAGTCGATCCTTCGGGATCCGATCATCCCCGACCAGGTCATGGCGGAACAGCTGGAGCACATCGCCGCCGTTGCGCGGCGCCGCCACTACGTTCCACAGATTCTTCCGTGGAACGCGGGGGCGCACCCCTTCATGATGGGATCGACCTTGCTCATGACGTTCGGTGCGGCCCCACCGGTCATGTACACGGAAGGCATGTACAGCGGCCAGCTCATCGACGATCCGGGCATCGTGGGGCAGTACCAGCAGGCGTACAACCGCCTCCGGGCAGCCGCGCTGCCGCCCAAGACATCTCTGAAGATGATTGAAGACGCTGCAGAGGACTTCGCAAATGGCACCCATGCGAGACGACTTGAGCGCCGCCAGTTGGCGCACGAGCAGCTACAGCACCGCCCCGGAGGGGCTCTGCGTCGAGGTCGCTGACGGCATCCCCGGCCTCGTCCCCGTCCGGGACTCCAAGGTCCAGGACGGGCCCGTCCTCATGATCGGGGCCACCGCCTGGGCGGGCTTCGTTACGGGGCTGAAGTCCCACTGACCGGAACTCGACGCACCCGCAGGCCGCCGCCTCGGTAGGCTTCGGGCCATGTACGGCTACGACCAGAACGTGAGCGCGGGGCAGCAGGGCTACGCCCAGCCCCAGCAGGGCTACGCGCAGCAGCAGCCTCAGCAGCCGCTGTACCCCGAGCCCTCGCCGCCCTCCCTCGCGGACGCGGTACGCGCCTTCACGACCGGGTCGCTGTCCGCCGAGGACTTCCAGCAGATCTTCGCCTCCTCGAAGGTCTACTGCCCGCGCGGCGACACCCCGGGCTTCCTGGCACTGCACAACACGCAGCAGCCGGTCATCCCGATGTTCACCACGCTCAAGGAGCTGCGCCGGTACGCCGGCAAGGAGTCCAAGTACTTCGTGATCACCGGCGCCGAGGTGATCGACCTGCTGCCCACCGGCTACGGCTTCGTCCTCGACATGGAGGGCGACCACCGGATGGTCTTCGACGCGAAGGCGGTCGAGCAGATGGTCGACTTCGCCATGCGCCGCATGTACGGCTGACCACCGAGAGCCGGGCTGTGCCGCTAGGGGGGCTGCCATGCTGCGCGTCCACTTCGAGGCCGAGGACCTGCTCAACGTCACCTTCGCGAGCGAGCCCCTGCCCCTGGTGGAGCTGGCCCTCGCGCTCGTCGCGGCGCAGCGTACCGATCAGCAGGCGGTTTTCGGCCGTTGGCGGGGCCTTGCCGCGCGGGAGCTGCCGGGGCGGGTGCGCCCGCTGTTCGACCTGCTGCGTCCCGACGGAGACAACCCCCACTTCGTGGAGCCGTACGCGCGGAGCCTGGAGGAGGGCCTGGCCGTCATCCGGGACCGGATCCCCTTCCTGACCCCGGAAGGGCTGGCCCGGGCCGCCACCCGTGCGCCCGGGTCCCCGTCGTGGCTGCGCGCCCTGTGGGGGCAGGACCGGGAGGCCCGGGAGCAGCTCGACTCCGCGATCCGGTCCGCGTACGACGTCCTCATCGCCCCGCACTGGCCGCGGATCCGGCAGTCCTTCCAGGCGGACGTGGCCTGGCGGACGCGGTTGCTGGCCGCGCACGGGATCAAGGCGTGCCTGGCGAGCACGCACCCGGCGGCCGACTGGTCGGGCCTCGTCTTCGAGGTGGGCCGGCCGCCGGACTACGAGGTCCGGCTCGGCGGGCGCGGGCTGGTGCTGATGCCCTCGCCGTTCTGGACGGGCCGCCCGCTGCTGGACGACACCCAGGAGGGGACGTACGTACTCCTCTACCCGGCGCTGACCCCCCTGCCGCTGGTGTCCCCGGACCGCGCGGACGGCGCGCTGGACGCGCTGCTGGGGCGGACCCGGGCCGCCGTGCTCCAGCTGCTGATCGAGCAGCGGACCACGTCCGAGCTGGCCCGGGACCTCCACATCAGCCTGCCGTCGGTCTCGGAGCACACCCGCACCCTGCGCGCGGCGGGCCTGATCACCACGGCGCGGGACGGCAAGGCGGTCCTGCACTCCGCGACGGCGCTGGGCGTGGACCTCCTCCACAGCGGCGGCTGACCTTTCAGGAGCGGTGGCGGAGCCGCCAGAAGACGGCCGCCACCGCGGCCAGCGCGACGGCGAGGGCGCCGTACGTCCACAGGAGGGCGAGGTCGGGGCGGTGGGCCAGGGATGTGCGGATGCCACCGAAGGCCAGGGCGCCGATCGCCTGGGCCGCGCCCTCCACGCCCCCGAACCCCGTCGACCAGCGCAGCAGCAGGCAGCAGGCCAGGCAGAGGACGCCCCAGGTGGCGAGGTAGGGCCAGGGCGAGCCGGGGAGCGGTTCCAGCGGGAGGCCGGTGGCCGCCCACCGGTAGGAGGCGTACCCGAGGGCCACGACGGCGGCCGTGACGGCGGCGGACCAGCCCAGTGCGGCGAGCGCGGTCCGCGGCTTCCCGTGCTCGGTGCCCGTCTCCGCGCTGGGCTGCGTGCCGTCGGCCTCGTTCGTCGGGGTGGTCACTGATCGGGCTCCTGCCATGCGGGGTGCGTCGGTCCGTACGTATCGATCATGAGGACGCCCGTCCGGGACCCCTGGTTGTCCCGGACGGCAAGGGCCCCCGCACTCCGCGACGGCGCTGGGCCCGGACCTCCTCCACAGCGGCGGCTGACCTTTCGGCCACCACCGAAACCATCGCAGTGTCGGCCGCGAGTCCCGAATATCAGTGCTGCGGGGGAAACCCGCTCCTACTGACAGGGGGACTGTGATGGCACGGACGTCCTTACGCACGAAGCTCGCGGCAGTGGCGGTCACGGGGGTGATGGCGCTGGGTACGGGGGTCCTGGCGGCATCGCCGGCGCAGGCAGCCGGGTGTGCTTCCGGTTCCGCCTGCATCTACGGGGGCGCCAACTGGAGCGGTGGCGTGACCAACTCGTACTCGGTCAAGAAGGTCTACAAGCTCTACAACCAGAACGGCGTCCACACGGTCTTCAACAACCAGACCGACGGCTGGAAGTTCATCCTGTGCCGTGGATCGAACGGCGACTACTGCGACTGGGAGTTCGGCGCCGGCTCGTGGTGGGACGTCGACCTGACGCCGTACAACTCCGTCATCGTCACGCCGTAACACCTGTAGGGGCAGCCGGGCGGCGGCGGCCGCCACGACTGCCGGATCCCGATCCCGATCCCGACCTGAGGAGACAGTGATGACCCGTACGACTTCCACCACCCGTAAGGCGCTCCGCGTGAAGGCGGCCGCCGTGCTGGCCACGGTGGCCCTGGCGGTGGGCGTGGGCGCCCTCGCTGCGGCCCCGGCGCAGGCCGCCACGGCCCACGTGTGCCGCTACGCCGACCCGGCCTGCAACGGCTGAGCGACCGGCGCACACTGAACAACGGGCCCCGGGGGAATTCCCCCGGGGCTCCTTCTGTTCTGTCGGGTGGCAGAAAGTTCGGGTTTCAACTAAACTCGACGCCAGAAGGAGGTTCCGACCATGCCTGCAGTGACTGTGGAGAACCCGTTGACGCTCCCGCGCGTCGGGGAGCCGACCCAGGAGACGACCGCCCGCAAGGTGCTGGCCGTCACGACCGCCCCGGGTGGCTTCGAGGGCGAGGGATTCCCGGTGCGCCGTGCGTTCGCCGGGATCAACTACCAGTACCTCGACCCGTTCATCATGATGGACCAGATGGGCGAGGTGGAGTACGCGCCGGGCGAGCCCAAGGGCACCCCCTGGCACCCCCACCGCGGCTTCGAGACCGTCACCTACCTGATCGACGGAACCTTCGTCCACCAGGACAGCAACGGCGGCGGCGGAGTCATCAACGGCGGCGACACCCAGTGGATGACCGCAGGTAGCGGTTTGCTTCACATCGAGGCCCCGCCGGAGTCGCTCGTCCTGTCCGGCGGGCTCTTCCACGGCCTCCAGCTGTGGGTGAACCTCCCGGCCTCCGACAAGATGATGCCCCCTCGCTACCAGGACATCGGCGGCGGCCAGGTCCAGCTGCTCTCCACCCCGGACGGCGGCGCCCTGCTCCGCGTGATCGCCGGTGAGCTGGACGGCCACCAGGGCCCCGGCATCACCCACACCCCGATCACGATGATCCACGCGACGGTCGCACCCGGCGCGCAGATCACGCTCCCGTGGCGCGAGGACTTCAACGCCCTGGCGTACGTACTGGCCGGGCGCGGCTCGGTCGGCGAGGACCGGCGGCCCATCCACACCGGGCAGACCGCGGTCTTCGGCGAGGGCGGCTCGCTGACGCTGCGGGCCGACGAGGGCCAGGACTCCAACGCCCCCGCGCTGGAGATCGTCCTGCTCGGCGGGCAGCCGATCCGGGAGCCGATGGCGCACTACGGGCCGTTCGTGATGAACAGCAAGCACGAGCTGCAGCAGGCGTTCGACGACTTCCAGGCGGGCCGGCTGGGCCGCATCCCCACCACCGCGCGGACCGGCCTCGGCCACCGCGGTACGGGTGAGGCCGACACCGAGTAGGAAGCCCGGGGTCCTACCTGGACGCGAGTACGTCACCGGCCGGCCGGGCGCGAGCCCGGACCGGCCGGAGGTGTCTGTCCGTCCTCAAACCCCGTTCGGACGGCGAGGGCCCTTCAGCAGATCGACCAGCCGCGAGCTGCTGTCGGCGCCGAAGCCCGCGGCGACACCGCGGCGGTACAGGTCGGCGTGCGCGGTCAGGATCCCGGTGTCCACACCGGAGTCGGCGGCGGTGTGCAGGACGTGCTCCACGCTCGCCGCGCACATGGCGAGGCGCTCGTACGTGCCCTCGTGCGCGTCCGCGTCGATCAGCGGGGCGGAGCCCTCGTAGAAGCCGCGCATGGTGTCGGCCGTGTAGCCGGCGTACGGCACGATGTCCGCGGCCGTCAGGCCGTTGGCCCGCGCCACGGCGAGTGCCTGGTACCAGCCGGTGTACGCGGTCCAGAACATGATCATGTTGAGCTGGTAGTAGAGCTGCGCGTACCCGGCGTCGGCGCCCCGGTAGTCGGTGGTGGCGAGCACGTCGAGCGCCGCGCGGTGCTCCTCGTAGACCTCCTCGGGGCCGCTGACGAAGGCGGACGAGCCCTCCTGGCCGATGCCGCCGGGCGGGACGTTGACCCCGCCCGTGAGGTACGAGGCCCCGCGCTCCTGCGCCCAGCGGGCGGCCGCCCGGGCCTTGTCGGGTACGTCGGACGACAGGTTGGCCAGGACCCGGCCGTCGAGGTCGGCGTCGCCGAGGGCCGTGTACATGGCGTCCACGTCGATGAGGCTGAGCACGGTCAGTCCGCTCGCCGCGACGGCGTCGGCGGCGCTGTCGGCCCGGCGTGCGCCGCGTGCCACGAGCTCGGTGTCCTTGCCGGGGCTGCGGTTCCAGACGGTGACCTCGTACCCGGCGTCGAGGTAGGCGGCGGCCATGGCCCGGCCCATGGGGCCGAGTCCGATGACGGTGACGGTGGCTGCTCCGGTCGAAACCTGGTTCATGGCAGAGCTCTCCTCGGGTCGATGCCTGCGGGGCTAGAACGAACGCTCTATCCAGCGCTCGGAACGAACGTAACACGACTAGAACGAACGCTCTATCTAGATCCCGGGGTAAGGTTCCTGGCATGGCGGCAGCAGAGGTGAAGACGGTGGCGGACGGACTCGGGACGCGGGAGCGGCTGGTCCGCACGGCATCGCGCCTCCTCCAGCACGGCGGATACGAGAACACGCCGGTCAAGCAACTCGTCCGCGAAGCCGAAGCCACCCTCGGCTCGCTCTACCACTTCTTCCCCGGAGGCAAGCAGGAGCTCGCGGTCGCCGCGATCCACTTCGGCGACGAGGAGTTCGCCGAGCTGCTCCGCTCCGGTCTGTCCGCGCACGCGGACGCGGCGCAGGCCATGGCGGCCGTCGCGGAGCTGCTCGCCCGGGCGCTGGAGGAATCCGACTGGCGCGACGGCTGCCCGGTGACGACCACGGCGCTGGAATCGGTCGGCCGCCTGCCGGAGCTGCAAGCGGCCTGCGCCCAGGCCTTCACCCACTGGCAGGAACTGGTCGCCGCGAAGCTCCTGGCCTGCGGCCACCCGGAGGCGGAGGCGCGCGACCTGGCGGTCACCGTGATCAACACCCTGGAGGGCGCCGAGATGACCTCCCAGGTCACTCAGTCCCGGACCCCGCTCCTCCTGGCGGGCCGCCACCTCGCACGCCTCGTCTCCTCGTACGACTCGTACGCGGCCTGATCCGTTCGGAGGTCCGTCAACGCTCTCGCTGCCGAGTGCGGCGCCGGCCCGGCTCGGGGCGGTCAGGGGGATGAGGCTCAGGCCTCCGCCGCGTACCGGGACCGCAGCTCCGAGACCACTCCGAAGAACGCCGCGGTCAGCGGTACGGCCAGCAGCATCCCGAGAACGCCGGCGACGCTCGCCCCGGCCGTGATCGCCAGCATGACCACCGCCGGGTGCATCTGCACGGTGCGGCTCTGCACCAGGGGCTGGAGGATGTACCCCTCGATCATCTGGACCGCCAGCACCACGCCCAGCGCCCACAGGCCGATCACCCAGCCGCGGTCGGCGAGGGCGACCAGGACCGCCACGGCGCCGGAGAGGAAGGCGCCGAGGTAGGGGATGTAGGCGGTCACGAACACCAGGGCGGCCAGCCCCACGGCGCCGGGGACCTGCAGGATCAGCAGACCCGCGCCGATCAGCACGGCGTCGACCAGGGCCACGAAGGTGGTCCCGCGCATGAAGCCTTCGACGGCCTCGTACGCGCGCCTCCCCATCGCCTCCATCAGATCGCCCGAGCGGCTCGGCACCATCGAGCGCAGCGTGCCCACGGCCCGGTCGGAGTCGCGGAGGAAGAAGAAGATCAGCACCATGGCCAGCAGGGCCGTCGCGATCATCGCCGCGACCACGCTGAGCCCGGTGACCACGCCCGAGGCGGCCGTTCCGCCGAAGGTGGCGAGCAGGTCCTTGGAGTTCTCGGCGACGTCCTCCAGGGAGGTGCCGAGCGCCCCGAAATGCTGCGCGAGGTCCGCGCCGGCCTTCCGCAGGGAGTCGATGATCTCGTCGCCGGTCGCGAAGAGCGCGAGGACGACGATGTAGGCGGCCCCGCCGACCACGGCGGCCACGGTCAGGCAGGTGAGGGCGGCGGCGAGCGAGCGGTTGACCTTCATGCCGACCAGCCGCCGGTGCATCGGCCCGAGCAGGGCCGTGCCGAGCACGGCGAGCAGGACGGGCGTGACCACCGTCCGGAAGACGGTGCACAGCCATACGACGAGGGCGAGGACGGCGGTGGCGAGGAGGATGACGACGCACCAGGCGGCGAGTCGGCGTACGGGCTCGGGCAGCAGGGGAGTCGTCGGCACGGCCCATACAAACACTCCGCGTGGTGGCCCCGGCCGCGCCCCGCCGGGGAACGCGGCCGACGGCGCGGGTGCTACGGGTTGACGATGACCTCGTCGACGCGGCTGGAGGCGGCGAAGTGGGTCCTGTCGGTCTCTTCGTAGCGGGCGGTCCAGGAGCCGGTCCGGTCGGCCGTGAAGGCCTTCGTGAAGGTGCCGTCCGCGGCGGTCTCGGAGGAGCCCATGACCTTCCACGTGGTGCTTCCGGCCGGGCGGAAGTAGTAGTGGACGGGCTGGTAGCCGAAGGGCTTCCACGTCAGGTCGGAGCGGGTGAGCCTGCCGGTGACGGTGAGCTGCTGCCCCTTCTTGACCGGCTCGGGCGAGGCGTTGAAGTCCGGGATGGCCGTCATGGTCCGGGCGACCTCGACGGCGGGGGTGACCGAGCCGTGGATGGCGGTCGTGCCGGCGCAGCGCAGGCGGATGTGGCCGGTACCCGGGTAGGGCAGCGTCGTGGAGATGTTCGCCGTGGTGTTGCTGCCGGCGTCGGTGGGGACGTTCAGGCTCTTGCGGGTGGTCCAGCCGGTCTTCCCGTCCACGGAGTGCTGGACCTCCACCTTCAGCGAGGTGGTGCCGGCCGGGATCTCGGCGCGGTCGAACAGGGCGTTCACGCTCACGGTCTTGTTCTTGTCCACGGCGGCCCCGAAGCCGGTGAACCGGGTGCCGGCCGTGGTGTTCACCGCCACCTGCCGGCCGCTTCCGTACAGCCAGGGTGAGTTCTCGACGACCGTCCACGGGGCGTCGCTCAGGAACATCGGGGACGCGGTGAAGCGGCCCGCGGTGTCCGTGAGGGGGCTTTCCGGGCCGGCCGAGATCTTCATGCGCGCGGGTGCCGGCTTGTAGGTGCCGTCGGGAGACTTCCAGGTGACGGCGCCGCTGATCTTGCCCCGCGTTCCGTAGGCGCCGGTCTGCGTGGGGGAATCCAGGGCGATCCCGGCCCTCATCCGGTTCACGTCGGCTCGCGCGGTGTCCAGCCTCTTGACGCCGTTCACCGAGGCCGTGAGGGTGACGGGCACGTGATGGCTGCCGGACTGCCAGCCGTTCTCGTAGACGGGCTCGTCGCCGGTGAGCGTGAGCTTGGACGTGAAGCGGCCCTGTGCGTCGGCGACGATCGACGTGGTCGCCCCGCCCAGCTTGACCGTGAGCGAGCCGCCCGCGTACGGCTTCTTCGAGGAGTCGCGCGGGTCGTGGATCTGGACGGTGCCCGAGACCACCGTGTCCCTCTTCGCCAGCGACACGTCCTCCGCGGCAAGGCCCTCGAAGACGGGCGTCAGCTGGTAGTCGAAGGTCCCGCGGTCCTTGTGGAGGAGGGTCTCGCCCTCGGTTCCCGTGTACTCCACGTCCACGACGTACTGGCCGAAGGCGGCGAGGCGGACCGGGCCGGTCTCGAGGGACATCTCCCACACGGGCGTGTCCAGGTCGCACATCTCCACGCAGTGCGTCGACGAGGTGAAGCTCGTGAGGGTGGCGACCGGAGTGGACGTGCCCTTCGCGCGCACGTGCACCTTGAGGCCCTCGGGCCGCTCCGAGATGTCCTGGGGGACGGGGAAGTCGAGCCCGATGCCCGAGCTGTTCGCGTAGGTGCGGAACGTCGGATAGGGGTCGGCCGCGTGGGCGGCCGTGGGCGCGGCCAGCATGGCGCCCAAGGCGGTCGCCGTGCAGAGCACGGCGCTGATGCGCTTCTTCATGTGTCCCCCAGGGATCCGCTCAGCGATCGATCACTGGACCGACCGCTGAGGAGACCGCTGACCCCGCCGCTTGGTTGTACGCGGATGCGCCCTAGGGCTCACCGGGCTTGGACTGTTCGAGGAGGACGAACCAGGTGGACTTGCCCTCGCCGCGCGGGTCGACGCCCCAGTCGTCCGCGAGCATCTCCAGCAGCAGGACGCCCCGCCCGCTCGACGCCATCTCCCCGGGGTGCCGCTTGTGCGGCAGTTCGTCGGAGGCGTCCGCCACCTCCACCCGCAGCCGGCGCGAGCCGAGCTCGCCCACCGCCTCGGCGATCAGCAGGGCGTCCCCGTCCGTGTGGACCAGTACGTTCGTCAGCATCTCGGAGACCATCAGCACCGCCGCGTCGACCTGCTCCGGGTCCGCCCAGTCGTGCAGCAGCTCCCGGATCTGCTGGCGGACCCCCGCGACCCGCTCCGGCTCCGCCTGGGCGACGGTCGTCATGGTGCGCCGGGCCGGCCGCACCGGGTGCAGCAGCGGGGTCTCGCAGCCGCAGCCCGCGCCCTCGCGGCAGAGCAGGACGACGGCGATGTCGTCCTCGCGCCGGTCGGCCAGCGGACCGGTGGTGTGGTGCGAGGACGGGCCGTGCACCGCCTGGACCATCAGGTCGGCCAGCCGTTCCAGGTGGCGGGGCTCCGGGTCCCCCGGGCCGGGGGTCTGCGACTCCAGGATGGCCCGCAGCCGGGCCCAGCCCGTGTCGAGGTCGTGGCCGCCCGTCTCGATGAGCCCGTCGGTGCAGAGCATCATCGTCTCGCCGGGTTCCAGGGTGAACCGGGTCGTCGGGTAGTCGGTGTCCGGCACGATGCCGAGCGGCAGTCCGCCCGCCGTGGGCCGCATCAGGACCGTGCCGTCGGCCATCCGCACCGCCGGGTCGGGGTGCCCGGCGCGGGCCACCTCCAGCAGGCCGGTCTGCGGATCGCACTCCACGTAGAGGCAGGTCGCGAAGCGCGGGCTCCGGAAATCGGAGTCCCCGCTGCCCCCGCCCGTGTCCGGGCGGCCCGTGTCCGACCCGGTGTCCTGCTCCGAGCACAGGCCCGCCAGGAACCGGGAGGCGCGCGAGAGCACCGCGTCGGGCCGGTGGCCCTCGGAGGCGTACGCGCGCACCGCGATCCGCAGCTGGCCCATGAGCCCGGCCGCCCGTACGTCGTGGCCCTGGACGTCGCCGATGACCAGCGCGAACCGTCCCGACGGCAGCGGGATCATGTCGTACCAGTCGCCGCCGACCTGGAGCCCGCCGCCGGTCGGCACGTAGCGCGCGGCGAGGGTCATCCCGGGGATCTCGGGGCCGAGCTGGGGCATCATCGACCGCTGGAGGCCGGTGGTGAGCTCCCGCTCGGATTCGGCCACCCCGGCGCGCTGGAGGGCCTGCGCGAGCATCCGGGCCACCGTCGTCAGGACCGAGCGCTCGTCGGGGGAGAAGGTCACCGGGTGCTTGAAGGCGGCCATCCAGGCGCCCATGGTCCGTCCCGCGACGATCAGCGGCAGGAAGGCCCAGGAGATCCGGTCGAAGCGCTGGGCGAGCGGCCAGGTGGCCGGAAAGCGCCGCTTGTAGTCATCGGGGCTCGGGAGGTAGATCGCCCGCCCGGTACGGACGACCTCCGCGGCCGGGTAGTCGGTCCGCAGCGGCATGTCCGCGAAGGGGCCCTCGTCCCCGGGATCGTGCCCGTGGTGCCCGATGATCGACAGCCTGTCGCCCGACACGCCGAAGACGGCCAGACCGTCCGGGATGAACCCGGGCATGGACAGCGAGGCCGCCACCCGCAGCACCTCGGCGGTGGAGCGGGCCTCGGCCAGCGCCCGCCCGGCGTCGAGCAGGAACGCCTCGCGCGAGCGGCGCCAGTCGCCGGTGATGGGGGTGTGCACGGCCGTGGTGCCGGGCTGGGCCTCGGCTATCTCCTGGATCGTGCCGATCAGCTCGTAGTCGAGGCGGCCGTCCGGGGCGCGGTTCTCCAGCGGCTTCGAGCGGCTGCGTACGGTGCGTAGCACGCGCCCGTCCTCGTCCATGATCCGCAGTCGGGCCTCGGCGAGGGTGCCCTCGGCGACCGCGAGGTTCACGATGCCGTTGATCTCGTTCCAGTCCACCGGGTGGAAGCGCGAGCGCACGGCGACCTCGGGCAGCGCGACGGGTTCGGCGGGCAGCCCGAGCAGCCGGGCGGCCTCGCTGTCGAGGGTGACCGTCCCGGAGGCGTTGTCCCATCGCCACAAACCGGTCGCGATGGCGGCCAGGACATCCTCTGTGCGCACCCGGTCATCTTTACAGGTCATCCGCCTGACGTGCCTGTTCACCACCCCGGGCGAGCGGGCCCGCACGGGCTCGTGCCCCGGACGGTAACCTTGGGACGGTTGAATCCACCCTGATATCACGTAGAACTGGATGACTGATGCATCGGTACAGGTCCCACACGTGCGGCGAGCTCCGAGCCTCCGACGTCGCCTCCGACGTCCGGCTGAGCGGCTGGCTGCACAATCGTCGAGACCTGGGCGGCATCCTCTTCATCGATCTGCGTGACCACTACGGCATCACGCAGCTCGTCGCCCGTCCCGGCACCGCCGCGAACGAGGCGCTCAGCAGCGTCACCAAGGAGACCGTCGTCCGCATCGACGGCAAGGTCGTCTCCCGCGGCGCGGACAACGTCAACCCCGAGCTCGCCACCGGCGACATCGAGGTCGAGGTCACCGCGGTCGAGGTGCTCGGCGCCTCCGCTCCGCTGCCCTTCACCATCAACACCGACGACGGGGTGAACGAGGAGCGGCGCCTGGAGTACCGCTTCCTCGACCTGCGCCGCGAGCGCATGCACCGCAACATCATGCTGCGCTCGGCCGTCATCGCCTCCATCCGCTCCAAGATGGTGGCCCTCGGCTTCAACGAGATGGCGACGCCGATCCTCACCGCGACCTCCCCCGAGGGCGCCCGTGACTTCGTCGTCCCGTCCCGCCTGAACCCGGGCAAGTTCTACGCGCTCCCGCAGGCGCCGCAGCAGTTCAAGCAGCTGCTGATGATCTCCGGCTTCGACCGCTACTTCCAGATCGCGCCTTGCTTCCGCGACGAGGACGCCCGCGCCGACCGTTCGCCGGGCGAGTTCTACCAGCTCGACGTCGAGATGTCCTTCGTCGAGCAGGAGGACGTCTTCCAGCCCATCGAGCGGCTGATGACGGAGATCTTCACCGAGTTCGGCAAGGGCCGCCCGGTCACCTCCCCGTTCCCGCGGATCCCCTTCCGCGAGTCGATGATGAAGTACGGCAACGACAAGCCCGACCTGCGTTCCAAGCTGGAGCTCGTCGACATCACCGACGTGTTCGAGGGCTCGGAGTTCAAGGCGTTCGCCGGCAAGCACGTGCGCGCCCTGGCCGTCCCGGACACCGCCGCCCAGCCGCGCAAGTTCTTCGACGGCCTCGGCGAGTACGCGATCTCCCTGGGTGCCAAGGGCCTGGCCTGGGTCCGCGTCGGCGAGGACGGTGCGCTGACCGGCCCGATCGCCAAGTTCCTCACCGAGGAGAACGTCAAGGTCCTCACCGAGCGCCTCGGTCTGGCCGCCGGCCACGCGGTGTTCTTCGGCGCGGGGGAGTTCGACGAGGTCTCCAAGATCATGGCGGGCGTCCGCGTCGAGGCCTCCAAGCGCGCCGGGCAGTTCGAGGAGGACGTCTTCCGCTTCTGCTGGATCGTCGACTTCCCGATGTTCGAGGCGGACGAGGAGACCGGCAAGATCGACTTCTCCCACAACCCCTTCTCCATGCCGCAGGGCGGCATGAAGGACCTGGAGGAGAAGGACCCGCTCGACATCCTGGCGTGGCAGTACGACATCGTCTGCAACGGCATCGAGCTGTCCTCCGGCGCCATCCGCAACCACGAGCCCGAGGTCATGCTGAAGGCCTTCGAGATCGCCGGTTACGAGGCCGAGACCGTCGAGCGCGAGTTCGCGGGCATGCTGCGGGCCTTCCGCCTCGGCGCCCCGCCGCACGGTGGCATCGCCCCGGGCGTGGACCGCATCGTGATGCTGCTCGCCGACGAGCCGAACATCCGCGAGACCATCGCCTTCCCGCTCAACGGCAACGCGCAGGACCTGATGATGGGCGCGCCCACCGTCCTGGAGGAGTCCCGCCTGCGCGAGCTGAACATCGCGCTGCGCAAGCCGGTGGAGACGAAGACCGGCGAGCCGGTCGACAAGGCCGTCAAGCCCCACCAGTAAGCCGTCCCATGAAGAAGAGCCCGGGATCCGTACGGATCCCGGGCCCTTCTTCTGTTGCTCCTAGAACGTCTCCAGCAGGCCCTTGAGGAGGGCCGCCGAGGTCAGTTCGGCCGGCGCGGGGCCGGCGTGGAAGAAGCCGGCGTTGTCGGCGTCCAGCTTGCGCAGGAAGTCGAAGGCCTTGGCATCGTGCTCGCCGAAGGCGACGAACTGCCAGTGGATGCCCGGGGCGGTGGTGGCCGCCTCGGCCAGGGCCGCCTTGGCCGGCTGCCGGTTGTCGGGGGCGCCGTCGGTCTGGAAGAGGACGAGGGCCGGGCCCTCGCCGCCGTCCTTCTGATAGCGCTCCACGACGGCCTCGATGGCGACGTGGTAGCTGGTGCGGCCCATCCGGCCGAGCTCCGCGTGGCGGGCCTCGACCCAGGCCGCGTCGTACCCGTCGAGGGACAGGTCGGCGGCGCCGTCCAGCTCGGTGGAGAAGAACACCGTGCGGACGGTGGCCTCCTCGTCGAGGTGCGCGGCGAGGGCGAGCGCGTGGTCGGCGAGGTGCTGGACGCTGCCGTCCTTGTAGAACGGGCGCATCGAGCCCGACCGGTCGAGCACGAGGAACACGGTGGCGCGGGCGCCGGCCTTCCCCTTGGTGCGCAGGACCTGTCCGGCGGCCTTGTACGCGGCCGCGAGCGGGGGCGCTTGCCGCTTGAGGGCGGCGAGGGAGTGCGCGGGGCCGCCTTCGTCGGCGTCGGCGGTGACGGTGACGACCTCGGCCTCGGCATCGGCCGGGGCGGGGGCGGGCTTCGCGTCGGCTTCGGCTGCCAGGGGCTCGGCTTCGGTGATGATCTCGGCGTCGGCCGCTACGGGCTCGGCTTCGGTGATGACCTCGGTCTCGGCCGCTACGGGCTCGGCTTCGGTGATGACCTCGGTCTCGGCCGCCAGGGGCTCGGCCTCGGCGGTGTCCGTGTCCTGCGCCTGCGGCGCGGCGGCCACGGGCTCGGCCTCGGCGGCTGCCTGCGGCTCCGCCTCGGTCTCGGTGTCCGCTTCCGGGGCGGCTACGTCGGCCTGCGGCTTGGCGTGCGCCTCGGCGGCGGGCTCCTCCTCGGGCGCCGCGGCCAGGGCCGGTTCGGCCTCCGCCCCGGCGGCGAGCGGCTCGGCTTCGACCACGGGGGTGGCTGCCTCGGCTTCGGCTTCGGCTTCGACTGCGGCCCCGGCCTCGACTGCGGCCTCCGCTTCGGCCTCGGCCGCCGGAGCGGCGAGCGGCTCGGCTTCGGCCCGCGCCACCTCGGCTGCGGCCTCGGGCTCGGTTGCGTCGGCCTCGGCCTCGGCCTCGGCCTCGAGCGGCTCCGGGTCCGTGGTGGCTTCCGGGGTTGCCTCGGCGGCCTGTTCGGGCTCCGCCTCGGCTGCGACGACCGGGGTCTCGTCCTCGGAGACCGGTTCCGCTTCGGCGGCCACGGGCTCCGCTTCGACGGCGGCCGGGGCCGTCGGGGACGGCGCCGCGGGGGTGACCGGCGAACCTCCGGTGGAGGAGCGGCGGGCCTCCGGGACCGTGGGGTCCGGGTTGGGGGCCGGGGCCGGGGCGGTGAGCACCGTGCCCGGTTCGAGGTCCCGGGGGGTGGACTGCGGGGGAACAGTGGGGTTGTCGAAGGAGGCGGCGACCAGCTCGGCCGCCGCGTCCAGGGGGGTGCGTTCGGTCTGGCTCGGGAGGGCCGCCGAAGTGGTGCCGGTCGTCTCCGGAACCGATTCAGAGGTCCGTCCGAACACCTTGCGCAACAAGCTCCGAATACCCATGGGCCAGGCCTTTCGCATGAGTGCGTGCGTCATTTGTCCGTGCTGCGCGGTAGATCCCTGCCCAGAGTGGACACGTAAGGTTATCGGCCCCTTGGCTGGAACTTCGGGAGGGGCACCTTTCGTGGCGCCCTCTGCTCAAACACACCCGATCCGCCCCCGAACTGCCGCCCCGACGTGCCGGATTCACCGGGCGTTCATCCAGCGGCCGCCGCTTCGGTGCAACCCGCCCATAGCGTCACCGACGGATTGTTCCGACACGTTGTCGGGGACCGTGCATCTACGGAGGACACTCGTGCGCAAGCTCCTGCCGCTCATCGGCACTTCTCACGGGGGCGGCCGTTCCGCTCTCACCTGCCGCTACCGGTGCGGCGACGCCTGCTTCCACGAGGTGCCGAACACCAGTGACAACGAGTACGCCGGGGACGTCATAGCCCGCGCCTACTCCCGCCGCGCGATGCTCCGCTCCGCCGCCGTCGTCACGGTCGCCTCGGCAGCCGGTACCGCCCTCACGCTGAGCGGCAACGGCTCCTCCGCTTCCGCGGACCCCACGGTCGAGGCGCAGCGCGCCGGCGCCGCCGGGGTCAACGCGGAGGGTGCCCGCGGTCTGCGCTTCAAGCCGGTCGCGCCGAACACCGCCGACCAGGTCACGGTTCCCGAGGGCCACGAGCACAACGTGGTCATCCGCTGGGGCGACCCGATCGTCAAGGGCGCTCCGGGCTTCAATCCGGACAAGCAGACCGCCGCCGCCCAGGCCGGCCAGTTCGGCTACAACAACGACTTCCTGAGCCTGCTCCCGCTCGGCGGCGACTACGAGCGCCAGCAGCTGCTCGTGGCCAACCACGAGTACACGGACGAGCAGCTCATGTTCAAGGCGTACGACGCGGCCAACCCGACCCGCGAGCAGGTCGAGATCGCCTGGGCCGCGCACGGCCTGTCCGTGGTCGTGGTCCAGGAGGACCACCGCAGCGGCAAGCTGACGGCCGTCAACCGCCACCGCCTCAACCGCCGCCTGACCGCCACCAGCGCGTTCGAGCTGACCGGTCCGGCCGCCGGCTCCGACCTGGTGAAGACCTCGGTCGACGCCACCGGCACGAAGGTGCTCGGCACCCTCAACAACTGCGCCGGCGGCACCACCCCGTGGGGCACCACGCTCCACGGCGAGGAGAACTTCAACCAGTACTTCGGCAACGCCGGCCTGGTCACCGACCCCACCCAGGCCGCCCGCCTGAAGCGCTACGGCGTGACCGCAGGCGCCACCGAGCGCAAGTGGGAGCGGTTCGACAAGCGCTTCGACGTCGCGCAGGAGCCCAACGAGTCCCACCGCCACGGCTGGGTCGTCGAGCTGGACCCGTACGACGTGAACTCCGTCCCGCGCAAGCACACCGCGCTCGGCCGCTTCAAGCACGAGGCCGCGCAGCCCCGCCTGACCGAGGACGGCCGCCCCGTCGTCTACATGGGCGACGACGAGCGCTTCGACTACTTCTACAAGTTCGTCTCGTCGAAGCGGATGAAGAAGGGCGACTCGCGCGCGGCGAAGGAGCACAACCTCACGCTGCTCGACGAGGGCACCCTCTACGTCGCCAAGCTCACCGGCGACACCCCGGCCGCAGAGGTCGACGGCTCCGGCAAGCTCCCCACCGACGGCGAGTTCGACGGTTCCGGTGTCTGGATCAAGCTCCTCACCTCCTCTCCCCAGGGGAACGTCTCGCACGTCGAAGGCATGACGGCCGAAGAGGTGTCCGTCTTCACGCGCCTGGCCGGCGACAAGGTCGGCGCGACCAAGATGGACCGCCCCGAGGACGTCGAGCCGTCCCCGCGCACCGGCCGCGTCTACATCGCGCTGACGAACAACACGGACCGCGGCAAGCCGGGCAAGGAAGGCGCGACCGAGGCCAACCCGCGCAACCTGAACAAGCACGGCCAGATCCTGGAGCTCGCCGAGAACTTCGACGACCCGGCCGGCGACGGCTTCGCCTGGCGCCTCTTCCTGGTCGCGGGTGACCCGAACGACCCGGCGACCTACTTCGCGGGCTTCCCGAAGGACAAGGTCAGCCCGATCTCCTGCCCGGACAACGTGGCGTTCGACCCGCACGGCAACCTGTGGATCTCCACGGACGGCAACCAGCTCGGCTCGCACGACGGCCTGTTCGGTGTCGCGACCGCCGGTGAGCGCCGTGGTGAACTGAAGCAGTTCCTGACCGTCCCGCGCGGTGCCGAGACCTGCGGCCCGATCATCCAGGACAAGCGCGTACTGGTCGCCGTGCAGCACCCGGGCGAGATCGACGGCGCTTCCGTCGAGAAGCCGCAGTCGGTGTGGCCCGACGGTCCCGGCAAGATCGTCCGCCCGTCAGTCGTGTCGGTCTGGCGCAAGGACGGCAAGAACATCGGAGTCTGACGCCTGACGCCTGAGCCGAGGTGAGTTGACCCGAGGGGCGCCGGTGGATGTTTCACGTGAAACATCCACCGGCG
>NZ_JBEXPT010000084.1:0-29818 GCF_040612195.1 Streptomyces sp. NPDC006450
CCCCGAGTACCTCGCACGCCCCTCCGGCCGGCTCCAGCTGATCGTCGGCTACGAGGGCCCCGCCCCTGCCGCCCGGTCCGCCCTGCTGTGGTGGTTGCGCACGTGGTTCCCCCTGAGAAGAAGAATGCAGGGCCACGCAGTATGCCGATGTCCTGACGGTGCATCAATGGTGCGCAAGAGTAGAGGAGTTGGGCTGGAAAGTGCGTCGGTAGGCGATCGGCGAGATGCCGAGCGTGGCACGCATGTGCTGGCGCAGCGAGTTCGCGGAGCCGAAGCCGGAGCGGTGGGCCACCAGGTCGACGGGGAGGTCGCTGGACTCCAGCAACTGGCGTGCCGTTTCGAGGCGTTGGCCGGTGAGCCACTGCACCGGCGTCATGCCGACCTCGTCACGGAAGCGGCGGGTGAAGGTGCGCAGGCTCATCCGGGCGTGGGCGGCCAGCTCGGCCAGGGCGATCGGCTCGGCGAGGCGCTCCAGGGCCCAGGCCCGGGTGGCGGTCGTGGTGGCGACGGTGGGCTCGGGGACGGGCCGGACGATGTACTGGGCCTGCCCGCCGTCGCGCCACGGCGGGACCACGCACAGCCGCGCGGTGAGGTTGGCGACGGCACTGCCGTGGTCGGCGCGGACGAGGTAGAGCAGCAGGTCGATGCCGGCGGCCACCCCGGCCGAGGTGAGGATGTCGCCGTCGTCGACGAAGAGGACGTCCTCGTCGAGCTCGACCCGCGGGAAGGCGCGCCGGAACTCGGGCGCGTGGACCCAGTGGGTGGTGGCGGGCCGCCCGTCGAGCAGCCCCGCGGCGGCCAGCACCTCGGAACCGGTGCAGATCGACACGATGCGGGTGCCGGGACGGATCCGGGCGAGGGCGTCGGCGAGGACCTGCGGCAGCGGCTCGCCCCGCAGGAGCCCGGGCATCGAGTGGGTGGGCGGGACGATCACGGTGTCGGCGGTCGCGAGGGCCTCGGGCCCGGCGCCGACACCGATGGTGAATCCCGCGTCGGTGGCCACGGGCAGGCCGTCCGGGGTGCAGACGGTGACCTCGTACAGGAAGCTCCCGCCCGGGCCGCGGGCGTTCCCGAAGACCCGCGAGGGCATGCCGAGCTCGAACGGGGCGACGCCCTCCAGGGCGAGTACGGCTACACGGTGCATGGCCAGATTCTGTCACATGGTGGCCATTCGGCCACCACCACGCGGGCCGGTGCCGGGCCAAGCTGGTGCCGTCGGCCGGGGAAACCGGCACGTGAGAGCAGACCGAGCACGATCAGGGAGACATTCATGCGCGCCATCGTCGTCAGCCAGTGGGGCGGACCCGAGGTACTGACCGAGACCGACCTGGACCGCCCGGAGCCGGGCCTGGGCGAGATCCTGGTACGGGTCCACGCGGCCGGGGTGAACCCGGTGGACTGGAAGACCCGCGCCTCCGGCGCCCTCATCGCCTGGGGGCCCGTCCCGGCCGTCGGCTGGGACGTGTCCGGCACGGTCGAGGCCGCCGGCCCCGGCGTGACGATGTTCCAGCCGGGCGACGAGGTCTTCGGCATGCCGCGCTTCCCGAACCAGGCGGGCGCCTACGCCGAGTACGTGACGGCTCCGGCCCGGCACTTCGCCCGCAAGCCCGCCGCGATCGACCACGTCCGGGCGGCCGCGCTGCCGCTGGCCTCGCTGACCGCCTGGCAGGCGCTGACCGACACCGCGGACCTGCGGGCCGGGCAGCGGGTCCTGGTGCACGCGGCGGCCGGCGGGGTCGGGCACTTCGCCGTCCAGATCGCCAAGGCGCTCGGTGCGTACGTGATCGGTACGGCGAGCGCCTCGAAGCACGAGCTCGTGCGTTCCCTCGGGGCCGACGAGATGATCGACTACCGGACCACCGCCTTCGAGGACGTGGTCTCGGACGTCGACGTGGTGATCGACGGCATCGGGGGCGACTACGGGGCGCGGTCCTTGAAGGTGCTGCGCCCCGGCGGGCACCTGATCACCCTGACCGGCCCCGACCAGGTACCGGCGGAGGCGGAGGGCTTCCGCACCGGTTGGACCCTGGTCGAGCCGGACCACGCGGGGCTCAGGGCCGTAGCCGCCCTGGTGGAGGAGGGGAAGCTGCGGCCGGTCGTCGACACGGTGCTCCCCTTGGCCGAGGCCGCGAAGGCCCACGAGATCGGCGAGCAGGGCCGGACCACCGGCAAGATCGTCCTGACGGTGGCCTGACCGTGGCCTGACCCGCCGGACGGACCGACCGGGGCCGCCGGACCGACCGGGGGCCGCCGGAGCTGCCCCGACGGGTCCTAGACGCCCGCGGTCGCCCGGGTCGTCGCGGAGATCGTGGCGGAGCCGACCACGCGCGTGCCGTCGTAGAGGACGATCGCCTGGCCGGGGGCCACGCCGCGGACCGGTTCGGTGAAGGAGACGCGCAGCTCGCCGTCCACGAGCTCGGCGAAGACCTCGGTCTCGCCGCCGTGGGCGCGCAGCTGGGCGGTGTAGGTGCCCGGGGCGGCGGCCGTGGAGCCGCACCAGCGGGGGCGGATCGCGGTGAGGGCGGTGACGTCGAGGGCCTCGACGGGGCCGACGGTGACGGTGTTGTTCACCGGGGAGATGTCGAGGACGTAGCGCGGCTTGCCGTCGGGGGCCGGGTGGCCGATCCGCAGGCCCTTGCGCTGGCCGATGGTGAACCCGAAGGCGCCCTCGTGGGTGCCGACCTTCTCTCCGGTGGCCTCGTCGACGATGTCGCCCTCGGCCTTGCCCAGGCGGCCGGCGAGGAAGCCCTGGGTGTCGCCGTCGGCGATGAAGCAGATGTCGTGGCTGTCGGGCTTCTTCGCGACGGCCAGCCCCCGCTCCTCGGCCTCGGCGCGGATCTCTTCCTTGGTGGTGAGGGTGTCGCCGAGCGGGAAGAGCGCGTGGGCGAGCTGCTTCTCGTCGAGCACGCCGAGGACGTAGGACTGGTCCTTGGCCATGTCGGAGGCGCGGTGCAGCTCGCGCGTGCCGTCCTCGTTCAGGACGACGGTGGCGTAGTGGCCGGTGCAGACGGCGTCGAAGCCGAGGGCGAGGGCCTTGTCGAGCAGCGCGGCGAACTTGATCTTCTCGTTGCAGCGCAGGCAGGGGTTCGGGGTGCGCCCGGCCTCGTACTCGGCGATGAAGTCCTCGACGACGTCCTCGCGGAAGCGCTCGGCGAGGTCCCAGACGTAGAAGGGGATGCCGATGACGTCGGCGGCGCGGCGGGCGTCGCGGGAGTCCTCGATCGTGCAGCAGCCGCGGGCTCCGGTCCGGAAGGACTGCGGGTTCGCGGAGAGGGCGAGGTGGACGCCGGTCACGTCGTGCCCGGCTTCGACGGCGCGGGCCGCGGCGACGGCGGAGTCCACACCGCCGGACATGGCGGCCAGGACGCGGAGGGGGCGGGGGACGCTCGGCAGGTTCTCAGTCATAGCACCGTCCAGGGTACGGGGGAACCGCGCGGGGTCACAGCGCGTTCTCGGTGACAGGGGGTGGATCACGATGGGGACCAAGAGCGGCAAGGGCGGTACGGGGGCCGGGGCCGGGACGGGCGCGGGGCGCAAGCGGCCCGGGCGGACCCGCAGGGCGGTGCTGTTCGGCGGGCTCGGGGTGCTGACGGCCGCGGCGGTCGCCGGGCGCGAGGAGATCGGGCGGGCCTGGTGGCTGGTGCCGGGGGTGTCCAAGCCGCGGCAGGACGGCGAGCTGGACCACGCGGGAGCGTCCTGGACGGCGGCCTCTCCGGCGAACTGGCGGCTGGCGGACCGGCCCGCGGACTACCGGGTGGACCGGATCGTGGTGCATGTCACCCAGGGCGGCTTCAAGTCCTCGGTGGACGCCTTCAGGAATCCGTTCCACCGGGCGTCGGCGCACTACATCGTCGGCCAGGACGGCCACATCGAGCAGATGGTGCGCGAGCTCGACGTCGCCTTCCACTCGGGCAACCGCTCCATGAACGAGCGCAGCATCGGCATCGAACACGTCGGGTTCGTGGACCGGCCGAAGGACTTCACGGACGCGATGTACGGGGCTTCGGCGCGGCTCGCCGCCGACGTCTGCAAGCGGTACGGGATACCCGCCGACCGCAAGCACTTCCTCGGCCACTCCGAGGTGCCGGGAGCCGACCACACGGACCCCGGCCGCCACTGGGACTGGGGCCGCTACCTCCGCATGGTCGACGAGGCGGGAGCAGCCGCCCGGACGCCCTAGCTCAGCCCCGCCGTGCGGGCACGGGCCACGGCCGGTCCGATGGCCGCCGCGACCGCGTCCACGTCGGCCTTCGTGGAGGTGTGGCCGAGGGAGAAGCGCAGGGTGCCCCGGGCCAGGCGCGGGTCGGTGCCGGTGGCCAGCAGCACGTGGCTGGGCTGCGCCACGCCGGCCGTGCAGGCGGAGCCGGTGGAGCACTCGATGCCCTGGGCGTCGAGCAGGAGCAGCAGGGAGTCCCCCTCGCAGCCGGGGAAGCTGAAGTGGGCGTTGGCGGGGAGCCGGCCGTCCGGGTCTCCGCCCAGGACCGCGTCGGGGACCTCGCGGAGCACGGCGTCGACGAGTGCGTCGCGCAGGGCGCCGATCTCGGTGGCGAACCGTTCGCGGCGCTCGGCGGCGAGGACGGCGGCCACCGCGAAGGCGGCGATGGCGGGGACGTCGAGGGTGCCGGAGCGGACGTGCCGCTCCTGGCCTCCGCCGTGCAGGACGGGTACGGGGCTCTGGTCGCGGCCGAGCAGCAGCGCGCCGATCCCGTAGGGTCCGCCGACCTTGTGGCCGCTCACGGTCATGGCGGCGAGTCCGCTGTCGCCGAAGCGGACGTCGAGCTGGCCGAAGGCCTGGACCGCGTCGGAGTGCAGCGGGACGCCGGACTCGCGTGCCACGGCGGCCAGTTCGGCGATCGGCATGACCGTGCCGATCTCGTTGTTGGCCCACATGACGGTGGCGAGGGCGATGTCCTCGGGGCCCCGCTCGATCGCCTCGCGGAAGGCATCGGGGTGCACGCGGCCGTAGCGGTCCACGGGCAGGTACTCGACCTGCGCCCCTTCGTGCTCGGCGAGCCAGTGCACGGCGTCGAGGACCGCGTGGTGCTCCACGGGGCTGGCGAGGACGCGGGTCCGGGCGGGATCGGCGTCGCGGCGGGCCCAGTAGAGCCCCTTGACGGCGAGGTTGTCGGCCTCCGTGCCGCCGGCGGTGAAGACCACCTCGCTCGGACGGGCCCCGAGTGCGTCGGCGAGGGCCTCACGGGCCTCCTCGACGGTGCGGCGGGCGCGGCGGCCGGCGGCGTGCAGGGAGGACGCGTTGCCCGTGACGGCGAACTGCGCGGTCATCGCCGCAGCGGCCTCCGGCAGCATCGGGGTGGTGGCGGCGTGGTCGAGGTAGGCCATGATCCCCCGATTCTACGAGTCCCCCACACCCGCGGTCCCCCGCCGGGGCCCGGGAAGCGCCCGCCGGGGCCGGCGGGCGCTCCGTCCCGGTGCGTCAGGAGGGCTTCGGCGCCAGGCGCGGAGCGCTCGCCAACTGGCGGGACTGGGCCACCAGCCGGTCCGCGGAGTCCCAGACCTCCGCGTCCTCCTCCAGGAAGCCGCCCGCCAGGTTCCGCGTGGTGATCGACACCCGGAGCGGACCGGGCGCGGGCCGGTGGCGGATGTGGGTGGTGAGTTCCACGGTGGGGGTCCAGCCGAGCAGGCCGAGGTCGAAGGAGGTCGGCGGGAGCGCGTCCACCGCCAGGAGGAGGGAGAAGGGGTCCGCGTCCCGGCCGTCGGCGAGCTCGAACCAGGAGCGCATCTCGCCCTTGCCCGAGGGCTGTCCGATGGCCCAGCCGGCGGTCGCCGGGTCCAGGCGCAGCCGGAGCCGGTCCACGATCGCCGAGCTGCCGGGGATCGGGGCCGGGCCGGCCTCGGGGCCGAGGCAGTCCTCGTAGGCGGGGATGACGGGCGGCAGGGCCGTGGTGTGGACGGAGTCCGGGAGCGCCGCGAGGTCGCCGTAGGAGGCCAGGACGCGGATCCGCTCGATCTCGGCGCCGCTCTCGTCGAACTGGAACAGGGAGGCCTGCCCGGTGGAGAGGGTGCGGCCGACCCGCACGACCTCGGTGCGGATCACGGCGGGGCCGGGGACCGACGAGGTCAGGTAGTGCGCGGAGACCGTGAAGGGGTCCGGGTGCGGCAGGGCCGACGAGAGGGCGCGGCCGACGAGGGCCAGGAGGTAGCCGCCGTTGACGGCGGTGATGATCGTCCACCCGGCGGAGAGGTTCGCGTCGTACACCCCGGGCTCGCCCGCACGGGCGGTGACGCTGGTGTCGCGGTCGAACTCGCTGTCGCCGATGGACGCCTTGGCAGCTGCGTGTGACATGGAACGACCGTACACCGGCACCTTACTAAGCGGTAGCTTTCCTTGATGTGGCGACCGCTACGCCCGCGCCTACGGCTCCTCCGCCACGGACGAGCGGCGGTTCCAGGCGAGGGGCGCCCGCAAGTGGTAGCGCATGGCCAGCAGCCGCAGGACGAAGGTGGTGACGATCGCCAGGCCCGTCGTGACGGCGTTCAGGTTGTCGAAGCTGATGAAGAGCGCCACCATCGAGGCGCCGACGAGGGCCGGCACGGCGTACATCTCGCGGTCGCGCAGCAGCGAGGGCACCTCGTTGACGAGGACGTCGCGCAGCACGCCACCACCCACGGCGGTCGCCACGCCGAGCGCGGCGGAGGCGGTGAGGCCCAGGCCGAACTCGTACGCCTTGGTGGTGCCCGTCACGCAGAACAGCCCGAGGCCGGCCGCGTCGAAGACGTTGATGGCGCGGTTGATGCGCTGGACCTCGGGGTGCAGGAAGAAGACGAGCGCGGCGGCGACCAGCGGTGTGACGAAGAACCCGAGATCGCTGAAGGCGGCGGCGGGCGTGGCGCCGATGACGATGTCGCGGAACAGGCCGCCGCCGAGAGCGGTGACGAGCGCGAGGACGACGATGCCGAAGACGTCGAAGTTCTTGCGTACGGCGAGCAGGGCGCCGGCCGTGGCGAAGACGAAGATGCCCGCGAGGTCCAAGCCGTGCTGGACTCCGGGCGGGAAGAGATCGTGGAGCACGGGGGTCATTCTGCCGGTCGCCTCTCGGCGGGCCGGTCCGGGTGGGGGTCGGCCCTCGAAGCGCCGCGAACAGGTGCCGGCGGGGCTGTTCCCGCCCCGCCGGCGTCCGTCAGTCCGTCGGCTCCGTCACGGCGTCGGCCGCGCCCGGGAGAGCCGGGTCGCCCGGGGCCTGGTCCGGGGCGTTCTCCGGGTGGTGGCAGGCCACCTGATGGCCGGTCTTCAGCGCGACGAGCGGAGGCTCCTGCGTGGTGCAGACCTGCGTCGCCTTCCAGCACCGGGTGTGGAAGCGGCATCCGGAGGGGGGCGAGATCGGCGAAGGGACGTCGCCCTTGAGCAGGATGCGGCCGCTCTGCGCTCCGCGCCGGCGCGGGTCCGGCACCGGAACGGCCGACATCAGGGCCGTGGTGTACGGGTGCATGGGCGCCGTGTACAGGGACTTGTTGTCCGCGAGCTCGACGATCTTGCCGAGGTACATGACCGCGATCCGGTCCGAGACGTGCCGGATGACCGACAGGTCGTGGGCGATGATCACGTACGTGAGGCCGAGCTCCTCCTGGAGGTCGTCCAGCAGGTTGACCACCTGGGCCTGGATGGAGACGTCCAGGGCCGAGACCGGCTCGTCCGCCACGACGAGCTTCGGCTTCAGGGCCAGTGCGCGGGCGATGCCGATGCGCTGGCGCTGGCCGCCGGAGAACTCGTGCGGGTAGCGGTTGTAGTGCTCCGGGTTGAGGCCCACCAGGGAGAGGAGTCGCTGGACCTCCGCCTTGAGGCCGCCCTCCGGCTGGACTCCCTGGAGCTTGAACGGGGCGCTGACGATGGTGCCCACCGTGTGCCGGGGGTTCAGCGAGCCGTAGGGGTCCTGGAAGATCATCTGCACGTCGCGGCGCATCGGGCGCATGCCGGACACGCTCAGGTGCGTGATGTCCTTGCCCTCGAACTCGACCTTCCCGCCGGTCGGTTCGAGCAGCCGGGTGATCAGCCGGCCCATGGTCGACTTGCCGCAGCCGGACTCGCCGACGATGCCGAGGGTCTCACCGCGGCGGACGTCGAAGTCGATGCCGTCGACGGCCTTCACGGCCCCGACCTGGCGGCGCAGCAGCCCCTTGGAGATGGGGAAGTGCTTGACCAGTCCGGTCACCCTGAGCAGCGGCTCCGGGGAGTCCACCGCCTGGGCGGGGAGCACGGCCTGGGCGGACTCGCCCGTCTTGTTCATTTCGGTCACAGCTTCGGCGCAATCTCTTCGGTCCAGATCCGGTCCCGCTGCTCCGGGGAGAGGTGACAGGCGGCCCAGTGCCGGCCGGCGCCCTCCGCGGAGGTGTCGACGAGGGACAGCTCGGGCCGTACGGTCCGCGTGACGTCGTCCTTGGGCAGGTCGGCGTACGGGCACCGGGGGTTGAAGGCGCAGCCGCTCGGGATGTTGATCAGGCTGGGCGGCGAGCCCTTGACCGGAATGAGGCGCTCGGTCTGCTCCCGGTCGATGCGCGGCATGGAGCCGAGCAGGCCCCAGGTGTACGGGTGCCGGGGTTCGTAGAACACCTTCTCCGCGCTGCCCCGCTCCACGCACCGGCCGCCGTACATCACGAGGAGGTCGTCGGCCATCTCGGCGACCACGCCGAGGTCGTGCGTGATCATGATGACCGCGGAGCCGAACTCCTTCTGCAGGTCCCGGATCAGGTCGAGGATCTGCGCCTGGACGGTGACGTCGAGGGCGGTGGTCGGCTCGTCCGCGATGAGCAGTTCGGGGTTGTTGACCAGCGCCATCGCGATCATCGCGCGCTGGCGCATGCCGCCGGAGAACTCGTGCGGGTAGCTGTCGACCCGCTTGTGCGGCTCGGGGATGCCCACGCGGTCCAGGAGCTCGACGGCCCGCTTGCGGGCGGTCTTCTTGTCGGCCTTGTTGTGCACCCGGTAGGCCTCGGCGATCTGCTTGCCCACGGTGAAGTAGGGGTGCATCGCCGACAGCGGGTCCTGGAAGATCATCGCGATCTCCCGGCCGCGCAGCTTGCGGACCTCTTCCTCGGGGCTGGACAGCAGTTCCTTGCCGTCGAGCCAGATCTCCCCGGAGATCCGGGCCCGCTGGCGGCCGTACTGGCCGACCCGGTGCAGGCCCATGATGCCCAGCGAGGTCACCGATTTGCCGGAGCCGGACTCGCCGACGATACCGAGGGTCTTGCCCTTCTCCAGCGTGAAGGAGAGTCCGTCCACGGACTTGACCAGGCCGTCTTCCGTGGGGAAGTGCACCTTGAGGTCGCGTACGTCGAGGAACGCGGTGCCGGGCGCGCCGGGGGCGACGGGCTCGTTCAGTGCGCCCGTCACGGCGGGCGTCGTCGAATCGGTCATGACAGCCTCACTCGGGGGTCGATCACCGCGTACAAGAGGTCGACGACGAGGTTGGCCGCGACGACGAAGAAGGCGGAGATCAGGGTGATGCCGAGAATGACCGGCAGGTCGTGCTCGCTGATGGCGCGGACGGCGCTGTAGCCGAGGCCGTGCAGCGAGAAGGTGTACTCGGTGAGGACCGCGCCGCCCATCAGTGCGCCCAGGTCGAGACCCAGGACGGTCAGGATCGGCGTCATGGTCGAGCGCATCGCGTGCTTGCCGATGACGACGGGTTCCGTCAGCCCCTTGGCGCGCGCGGTGCGGATGTAGTCCTCGTTGAGCACTTCCAGCATGGTCGCGCGGGTGAGCCGCGCGTACATCGCCGCGTAGAGGAAGGCGAGCGAGATCCACGGCAGGACCATGCCGTTGAACCAGGTGCCCGGGTCCTCGGCGAAGGTCTTCTCCGGCCGTCCGAACCAGCCGAGCTGGTCGGAGAAGAAGGCGATGGCGAGCATGCCGGTGAAGTAGATCGGGAGGGAGACGCCGGCGAGGGCGAGGCCCATCGCCGAACGGTCCAGCACCGTACCGCGCTTGAGGGCGGAGATGACGCCTGCGGCGACACCGCCGATCACCCAGAGCACGACGGCACCGGCGGCGAGCGAGAGGGTGACGGGCAGCCAGTCGGTCAGCAGCGGCCACACCTCCTGCTCGGTCTTGAAGGAGTAGCCGAAGCAGGGCGCGGCGCATTGCGTGACGTCGTTGCCGTTGGCGTACGTACGACCCGCCACCAGCCCGACGACGAACTTGCCGAACTGGACGAGGATCGGGTCGTCGAGACCCATCTTCTGCCGGATGCCCTCGATGGCGGCGGGGTCGGACTGCTTGCCGACGAAGTACAGGGCCGGGTCCGTCCCGATCATCTTCGGGAAGAGGAAGAAGATTCCGAAGGTCACCAGCGAGATGACCAACAGCATGACGATGACGGCGAAGATCCGCCGGATGAGATATGCAAGCACTGCGCTCGGCCTGGCTGCGACCCGGGGACGCCCTCTTCTGGAGAGCGCCCCCGAGCCGCCGCCGCGGCCATCACCTGCCCTTCGTGCCTAGCGGGTGTGGCACTGGAACTGAATCGGACGGTTTGTCTACTGGACGCCGAGCGAGGCGTAGTCGTACCGGCCGTTGTACGCGTCGGACGTGTAGACGTTGGTCAGGCGGCTGCTGCGCCACGAGATCGTCTTGTCGTAGACGAAGGGCAGGTAGACCGCGGCCTCGGAGACCTTCTGGTTCATCTGCTTGTAGATCTCGCCGGCCTTGTTCGGGTCGGTCTCCGCGATGGCGTCGTCGAACAGCTTGTTGATCGCCGGGTCGTTGAGCTCGGAGAAGTTGTTGTTACCGCTCTGCAGGATGAAGCGGCCGTCGACCAGCGGCTGGGAGAAGCCCTGACCGGTCGGGAAGTCGGCGCCCCAGCCCATGATGATGATGCCGTAGCCCTTCTCCTTGACCACCTTCGGCGAACCGATGATGCCGGAGGTCTGGGCGCCGTCGAACTGGTCGACGTCGGCCTCGATGCCGACCTGCTTCAGGGCGTTCTGCAGGGAGACGGCCGTGGCGACCTCGACCGGCTTGTTGTTGCGGACCGCGATGGTGGTCTTGAAGCCGGTCTCCTTGCCACAGGCCTTCAGGGCGGCCTTGGCCTTCTCGACGTTCGGCTTGCCGTCGTTCTTCAGGACCTCGTACGGGTCGTACTTGCCGTCAGCGCCCTTGATGCCCAGCGGCAGCATGTTGGGGGCGATGTCGCCACCGGCCTGCGGGCCGCCGCGGGCGGTCTGCAGGGACTTCTTGTCGGCCGCGTAGATGACGGCCTTGCGGCACTCGACGTTGTCGAACGGCGCGACGGTCTGCGGCATCACGGCGTACCGGATGAAGCCGGTCTGGCCGTTGTCCAGGTTGTCCTTGTGGTCCTTCAGCGCGGTGGCGCGGGCCGCCTGGCCGATGCCGGTCGCGTTGATGTCCAGGTCGAACTCGCCGTTCATCAGGCGCTTGTCCATGTCGTCCGCGTTCGCCATGAACGTGACGGAGATGGTGTCCGGGAGCGCCTTGCGGATGGTGTCCGACTCGGGCTTCCAGTTCGTGTTGCGCGAGAGCTTCATGCTCTTGTTGGGCTCGTACGAGTCGATCTTGTACGGGCCGTTGGAGAAGGGCTTGAGGCCGTACTTGGCCGCGGTGTCCTTCTCCTGCTTGACCGGGCTGGCGGCCGGCATGGCCAGCATCTGCTCGAAGTCACCGTTGGGCTGCGGGAGCTTGAAGATGATGGTCTTCGCGTCCGGCGTCTCGATCGCCTTGAGGCCGAGCTTGTCCGGGGCGGTGTCCTTGTACGGACCCGGGTACTCGGTCTTCGGGTCGAGGACCTGCATCAGGTAGACCGGGCCGCCGGAGATGACGTCCTGGGCCCAGGTGCGCTCGATGCCGTACTTGATGTCCTGGGCGGTGACGGGGGTGCCGTCCTCCCAGGTCACGTTGTCCTTGAGGGTGTACTTGTAGGTCTTGCCGCCGTCGCTGATCTCCGCGTTGGCGGTGGCCAGGTCGGGGACGAGCTCGGTGCTCTTGCTGCCCGGCTCCGCCTTGAAGCTGACGAGCTGGCGGGCGTAGTAGCGGGAGAAGTCCCACATGAAGCCGTAGTAACCGCGCTGCGGGTCCCACGAGTCGGCTTCCTGGGTACCGACGAACTTGAGCTCGCCGCCCTTCTTGGTGGAAGCGTTGGCGATCTTGCCGATGGCGGCGTTGAAGCCGCCCGCCGCTGCCGGCTTGTCTTCCTTCGTCTTGCCGTCGTCGCCGCCACAGGCGGTCGCGGCCAGCATCGTCGCGAGCACGACGGCCGTGCCGGCGACGAGCCTGCGCTTGGACATGCGATGGGTAGTCACGATGCTCGCAACCCTCCGTTGTGATTCCGGTTCGAAGCCGGGTTCCGGTGTGCCCTGCGGTTCTGACCTACGGGTGCCCTGCGGGATGACCTGCGGGGACGGCTAACGGGAGCCCTTCGGGTCGAGGGCGTCGCGGACGCCGTCGCCGAAGAGGTTGAAGGCCAGCACGGTGATGAAGATCGCCATGCCGGGGAAGATCATGAAGAGCGGATCGTCCTCATAGGTCCGCACGGCCGTCGAGAGGGTCTCGCCCCAGGACGGCGTGGGCGGCTTGACGCCGACGCCCAGGAAGCTGAGCGCGGCCTCGGTCAGCACGTTGGTGGGGATCATCAGCGTCGCGTAGACGGTGATCGGCGCGACCAGGTTCGGGAGCAGCTCGCGGAACAGGATGTACATCCGGCCCGCGCCCAGGCTCCGCGCCGCCTCGACGTACTCCCGCTCGCGCAGCGACAGGGTCTGTCCGCGGACGATGCGGCCGATGTAGGGCCAGCCGAAGAAGCCGATCACCAGGACCAGTACGGCGATCCGCAGGCCCGATCCCTCGAAGCCCCAGAGCTTGGCCGGGACGACCGAGACCAGCGCGATGATGAAGAGCAGCTGCGGGAAGGCGAGCAGCAGGTCCATGACCCGGCTGATGGCCGCGTCGACCCAGCCGCCGAAGTAGCCGGCGACGATGCCGAAGAAGGTGCCCAGCGAGACCGCCACGAAGGCGGACAGGAAGGCGACCAGCAGCGAGATGCGGGCGCCGTAGACGATGCGGCTGAACACGTCGCGGCCGTTGACCGGCTCGACGCCCAGCAGGAAGTCGCCGCTCATGCCGCCGTAGTCGCCTGCCGGCAGGCCCAGCAGCGGGTCCAGCATGTCTTCGTGCAGTTCCTCCGGGGGGTGGCCGAACGCGCTGACGATCAGCGGCGCGAAGAGTGCGACGAGGATCAGCAGGAGCACGACGAAACCGCCGGCCAGCGCGACCTTGTCGCGCTTGAGCCGCATCCAGGCGATGCGGCCGGGAGAACGGCCTTCGATGGCCTTGGCGGGGACGTCGGCTACGGACACGGGTGCGGGTGTCTCCGCGCTCATGTCGTGCAGTGGTGCCGTCATCGTGGTGGGGACCCCTCTCGGCCGACGGGTGGGCCGGCCCATGCCCGCCGCTGTGGCGGCGTTGGTGCGGAGTGGCGCTCGGAGTGCGAGGTGCTGGTGCGCGAATTTCCTGCGGCGGGACAGTTCTTGGAGGACTGACCCGCTCTTGGGTGGGGAGTCTTCATCGGGCGCTCGATCAGCCGCCAGACCCGCAGGTGAATGGATGCGCAACCGTGATCTGAGGGTCGAGTTCCCGTTATCCGGACTTCACTGTCATCTCAGCGGAGCAAGACATCCTGTTCGGTATGGAATCGGACATGGCGCCCAACTCAGCCCACGGGCATGCCTATTGGGCGTACATCAGCGTCGAAATCAGGACAACGCAAAGGCCGCGCGGAACGACTGTTCCGTGCGGCCTTGGGTCCTATGTCTCAACGAGCGGGACGTCTCAGTAGGCGGGCGCCTGTCCCTCGCGGTCGTAGAAGGGACGGGTCTGCGCGCGCAGCCACATCGCCACCGGATCGTGCTCGTCCGCGAGCGCGACCGTGCAGACGGGCACCCCCTCGGGGACCGTCCCGACCGACTGGCGCATCATCTCCCGTACGGATTCCAGCGCGTGCGCGGAGGTGTCGTACAGGTCGAGCCCGACGGCGAGGTACGGGGACCCCAGCGCGGGCTGCACCCAGGCGCGCCGCAGCGAGCGCACGGCGGGCGTGCGGTGTGCGTGCTGCGTGAGCAGCCCGTAGAACTGCGGCAGCTCGATGGCGGGCTCGGACAGCCGCAGCGGGCCGGCCGGCATCCGGTCCAGCCCGGTGGCGATCCGGCGCAGGTCGGCCCAGGGAATGCCGACGCCGCCGCCCTGGGCGTGCGGATTGAGCCACAGCCCCCAGCGGTCGGGGTAGAGGGCGCGGGCGATGTCCCGGCCGGTGACCACCTCGTACCCGCGGTTCCAGCCGCTGGTGGCCAGCTCCTGCGGGGAGGTCACGCAGGGCGCGTACCCGAGGCCCTCGACCTCCATGCCGCCGTACTGGGCCTCCGGTGAGCCGGGCTGCCCCTGCCAGAGGAGCATCCACAGCCGTCCCTCGGCCAGGGCGTGCAGGAGGGACTCGTAGCTCTCGTAGCGCCCGGGAGTCACCTGGCGCAGCATGTGCTCGACCTGCCCGACCGCGGCCGTGCCTGACGCACTCACCCGGTACCCCTCTTCGTCTGTTCGTCCGCCCGTCGTCCACGCGTGTCGGCCACCAGCTTAAGCGTCACTACGGCAGGTAGAAGGGGCGTACGCGCGTGGTGATGAAGTCCACGACCGGGTCTTCCGCGGCGTCGAGCAGGATCAACTGCACCGGCCAGGGCGGTGGTACGCGGGTCAGGGCGCGGCCCAGCGCGTCCATCGGGGCGTTTCGCATCCCGGGCTCCCATCCCACCAGATGGACACCGATGTAGAGCTCCGGCGAGCCGCCCTCGACGCTCGCGAGGCAGCGGTGCGCGGACGCGACGACTCCGGTGGCCCGGAACTCCTCCGCGGCGGCGGTCAGGAACTCGACCGGGTCCTCCTGCCAGTCGGGCTCGAAGAGCCGGACCCGGCCACCGGTGGCCGGGCCGTCGAGCGGGCTGCGGCCGGTGCGGCAGAGTTCCGCGACGGCGGGCGGGGGCAGGGGCACGCCGACGGAGCCCTCGGGGTTGACCGCGAGGCCGAGCTGCGGGGGCATGCCCCGGGCGAAGTCCACGGCGGGGGCGACGGCGAAGTCCATGGTGGGTCCGGCGCAGGCGCGGAACTGCTCCTCGGAGCTGTAGACGGGCACGTAGGCGGCTCCGTCGATCTCCATGGTGGGCAGGCTCAGGCTGTTCACCCCGCCGGGCAGCGGGATCCACAGGTGGCTCCGCCCGAGCACCTCCAGGATCCGCCCCCCGGCGTCCGCCTGTCCGAGCGCCGCCCCGAGCACCTGCTCCAGCTCGTTACCCGGCCACATGTACGTCTCCGCTCGCTTGCCCTTGGTCTCGCCCCGAGATTAACGGGCGCCCGGGACACCTCCACCGGGGGCCGCCCGCGCGCCGCCGCCGTCGCTCCGCCGCCCGCGCGCCGCCGCCGGCTCACCGCCGCTAGCGGAAGCCGATGGACGTCAGCCGGGACGCCGCCGGGCGGTCCAGGAGGGTCACCGACGCGCAGCCGGCCGGCGGGCGGCCCGCCTCGGCCTCGCGCAGCAGCCGGGCCACCGCGCCCCGGTGCCGGGCGAAGGCGTACGCCGACACGCCCCGGCCCCGTGCCGCCTGCCCGGCCCGGGCCTCCTCCGGGGTGGTGTCCAGCAGCACCAGGTGCAGCGCGCGGCCGCGCCGCCGGGCCGCGGAGGCCAGCAGCGCCCGTACCCAGCTCTGCGTACCGCAGTCGTGGACGACGGCCGGGGCCCCGGAGCGGAGCACCCGCCACAGGCCCCAGTAGTGCGCGATCCGGACGGCCGGCCGGTACACCGCGTAGGGCAGGGCGGCCGGCATCCGGCGCTCCCAGCGCTCGCGGGCGTCCTGGGAGTCGATGCCGCCGCCCTCCGCGGCCCGCTTGATCAGGGTGGTCTTGCCGCCGCCGGGCAGTCCGGAGACCACCACGACGTCCCCGGCGGCGAAGCGGAGCCGTCGCGGGCCCTGGGCTCCGCGCAGGTCCCGTACGACTCCGGGCTCGCCCGCCGCACCGCCCGCCGCGGGATCCCGTACGACGCCGCGCTGCGTCGGCACCCCGGACACCGCACCCTCGACGGTGCCGGTGCCCGTCGTCGTCGCCAGTACTCCGAATCTCCGCACAGTGCTCGCCTCCCCCGATACGGGTCACCTGGACCCGTTCCCCCTGAGTGTAAAGAGACGGTAATCCGGCAGCGCCGGTTCCGCTCCGCTTGCGGACCCCCTCCCCCATTCGGCCGCACGCCGTGCAATGATGTGCGCCATCTGGACACCTAACTGCATACCGGCCGCTTGAATCCGCGCGGGAGAGTCCCGGCACGCCGCAAGGCGGTGCCCGGGCGCCGAAGGAGCAAGTACCTCCCTTGAATCTCTCAGGCCCCGTACCGCGTGGATGAGGCAGATCTGAAAAGCGAGCCGCGCCACCGCCCGTGAGGGCTGAGGCGACGGCTCCACCCAAGGTGCAAGTCGATGGCCTTCCCCTGGAAGCGGGGAACTCTCGGCGAACCTCTCAGGTTCCGATGACAGATGGGGAGGAACTCCTCCTCGTCATGTCATGCCCTGGGACCCGGGAGCCACACCCATGAGCACTGCCCCCCGCCTGACCGCCCTCGATGCGCTGCACCGTTCGCTCGGTGCGACCATGACCGATTTCGCGGGCTGGGACATGCCCCTGCGGTACGGCAGCGAGCGCGACGAGCACAACGCCGTCCGCACCAAGGCCGGCCTGTTCGACCTGTCCCACATGGGCGAGATCACGCTGACCGGCCCCGAGGCCGTCAAGGTCCTGGACTACGCCCTGGTCGGCAACATCTCCACCGTCGGCGTCGGCCGCGCCCGCTACACGCACATCTGCCAGGAAGACGGCGGAATCCTCGACGACCTGATCGTCTACCGCCTCGGCGAGACCGAGTTCATGGTCGTCGCGAACGCCTCCAACGCCCAGGTCGTCCTGGACGCGATCACCGAGCGCGCCGCCGGCTTCGACGCCGAGGTCCGCGACGACCGCGACGCGTACGCGCTGATCGCGGTGCAGGGTCCGGAGTCCCCCGGCATCCTCGCCTCCCTCACCGACGCCGACCTGGACGGGCTGAAGTACTACGCCGGCCTGCCCGGCACGGTCGCCGGGGTGCCCGCGCTGATCGCGCGTACCGGCTACACGGGCGAGGACGGCTTCGAGCTGTTCGTCGCCCCCGAGCACGCCGTGGAGCTGTGGCAGGCGCTGACCAAGGCGGGCGAGGGCGTCGGCCTGGTCCCGGCCGGCCTGTCCTGCCGCGACACCCTGCGCCTGGAAGCGGGCATGCCGCTGTACGGGCACGAGCTGACCACCTCGCTCACCCCGTTCGACGCGGGGCTGGGCCGGGTCGTGAAGTTCGAGAAGGAGGGCGACTTCGTCGGCCGCGCCGCCCTGGAGGCCGCCGCCGAGCGCGCCGCGACCAACCCGCCGCGCAAGCTGGTCGGCCTGATCGCCGAGGGCCGCCGCGTTCCGCGCGCCGGCTTCTCCGTGACCTTCGACGGCCAGGTCGTCGGCGAGGTCACCTCGGGCGCCCCGTCCCCGACGCTGGGCAAGCCGATCGCGATGGCCTATGTCGACGCGGCACACGCCGCGCCCGGCACCTCCGGCGTCGGCGTGGACATTCGCGGTACGCATGAGGCGTACGAGGTCGTGGCCCTGCCGTTCTACAAGCGGCAGAAGTAGCCCCGTACCGCACCTCGGCGCCCCGCGCCGTCTGCAGGACCTCTGCAGGACCACCGTTCGTATCCACTCCCCCGCATCCAGGAGAATCAGGTCATGAGCAACCCCCAGCAGCTGCGTTACAGCAAGGAGCACGAGTGGCTGTCGGTCGCCGAGGACGGCGTCTCGACGGTCGGCATCACGGAGTTCGCGGCCAACGCGCTCGGTGACGTCGTCTACGCCCAGCTTCCCGAGGTGGGTGACACGGTGACCGCGGGCGAGACCTGCGGCGAGCTGGAGTCGACCAAGTCGGTCAGCGACCTGTACTCCCCCGTCACCGGCGAGGTCGTCGAGTCCAACCAGGACGTCATCGACGACCCGGCCCTGGTGAACTCGGCCCCGTTCGAGGGTGGCTGGCTCTTCAAGGTGCGCGTCACGGTGGAGCAGGACGACCTGCTCTCCTCCGACGAGTACGACAAGCTCACCTCCGGCAACTGACCCAGGGAACCCTGATGTCTGTACTGAACACTCCCCTCCACGAGCTCGACCCGGACGTCGCCGCCGCCGTCGACGCCGAACTCGTGCGCCAGCAGTCCACCCTGGAAATGATCGCGTCGGAGAACTTCGCTCCGGTCGCCGTCATGGAGGCCCAGGGCTCGGTCCTGACCAACAAGTACGCCGAGGGCTACCCCGGCCGCCGCTACTACGGCGGCTGCGAGCACGTCGACGTGGTCGAGCAGATCGCGATCGACCGCATCAAGGCGCTCTTCGGCGCCGAGGCCGCGAACGTGCAGCCCCACTCGGGCGCCCAGGCCAACGCCGCCGCGATGTTCGCGCTGCTGAAGCCGGGCGACACCATCATGGGCCTGAACCTGGCCCACGGCGGTCACCTGACCCACGGCATGAAGATCAACTTCTCCGGCAAGCTCTACAACGTGGTCCCCTACCACGTCGACGAGACCGGCGAGGTCGACATGGCCGAGGTCGAGCGCCTCGCCAAGGAGTCCAAGCCGCAGCTGATCGTCGCGGGCTGGTCCGCCTACCCGCGCCAGCTCGACTTCGCCGCCTTCCGCCGCATCGCGGACGAGGTCGGCGCGTACCTGATGGTCGACATGGCGCACTTCGCCGGCCTGGTCGCCGCGGGTCTGCACCCGAACCCGGTGCCGCACGCCCACGTCGTGACCACCACCACGCACAAGACCCTCGGCGGTCCGCGCGGCGGTGTCATCCTGTCGACGCAGGAGCTGGCCAAGAAGATCAACTCCGCGGTCTTCCCGGGTCAGCAGGGCGGCCCGCTGGAGCACGTGATCGCGGCGAAGGCCGTCTCCTTCCTGGTCGCGGCCTCGCCCGCGTTCAAGGAGCGCCAGGAGCGCACCCTGGAGGGTGCGAAGATCCTCGCCGCCCGCCTGGTCCAGGACGACGTCAAGGCCGTGGGCGTGGACGTCCTCACCGGCGGCACCGACGTGCACCTGGTCCTGGTCGACCTGCGCAACTCCGAGCTGGACGGCCAGCAGGCCGAGGACCGCCTCCACGAGGTCGGCATCACGGTCAACCGCAACGCCATCCCGAACGACCCGCGGCCGCCGATGGTCACCTCGGGTCTGCGGATCGGTACGCCGGCGCTGGCCACCCGCGGTTTCGACGCCGAGGCCTTCACCGAGGTCGCCGAGATCATCGCGCAGGCGCTGAAGCCGGCATACGACGCGGACGACCTGAAGGCGCGCGTCTCGGCGCTCGCCGCGAAGTTCCCGCTGTACCCGACGCTCTAGGCGCCGGCCTGAGAGGGCCCGGCCTTGTTTTGCACAGGGCCGGGCCTCTTTCATGACCAAAGCCCCAGGTGGAGGCGACCTAGTGCCACTGAATCCTCCAATTAATGGCAAATAGGCTCCGGATAAAGGAAAGACCGCACCCCCTGGCAGGACGGACAGCACACCCCATGGACATGAGTGCAGCGAACAAGAAGGGACTCAGTCTCTTCGCCCTGATCATGATGGGGCTCGGCTCGATCTTCGGCTCGGGGTGGCTCTTCGGCGCGGGGCAGGCAGCGGCGGTCGCGGGTCCCGCGGCGATCATCGCCTGGGTCATCGGCGCCGTCTTCATCGGCATGATCGCCATGACCTACGCGGAGGTGGGCGCCGCCTACCCGCTGCCCGGCTCGATGGCCCGCTTCGGCACCATCTCGCACGGGCCGGTCCTGGGCTTCATCACCGGCTGGGCGGTCTGGATCGCCATCGCCGCGCTGATCCCGATCGAGTCCATCGCCGGTACGCAGTACATGTCCTCCTGGAACTTCGGCTGGGCCAAGGGCCTCGTCGAGAACGGCGGCCTGACCACCTCCGGCATGGCGATGGCGCTGTTCCTGACGGTGGCGCTGTGGCTGGCCTGCTACTGGTCGGTCGCCCTGCTCGCCAAGGCGAACAACCTCCTCACCCTCGTCAAGTTCGCCATTCCGGTGCTGGCCGTGATCGCCCTGATCGCCTCCGGCTTCCACACCGGCAACTTCACCGACCACGGCGGCTTCGCGCCCAACGGCTGGTCCGCGGTCATGACCGCCGTCACCACCTCCGGCGTGGTCTTCGCCTTCAACGGCTTCCAGGCCGTCGTCAACCTCGGCGGCGCCGCCAAGAACCCCGGCCGCGCCATTCCGCTGGCACTGGTCGGCGCGCTCTCCCTGGGCCTGGTCATCTACCTGGCCCTGCAGATCGCCTTCATCGGCGGCGTCCCGCCTACGAGGCTGGCCGAGGCCGGCGGCTGGAGCGGCATCAACTTCTCCTCGCCGTTCGCCGACCTCGCCAAGATGCTGATGCTGCACTGGGTCGTCACGATGCTCCAGTTCGGCGCCTTCATCTCCCCGTCCGGGGCCAACATCGGCAACGTCGCCTCGGCCTCGTACATGGCGCAGAACCTCGCGGACACCGGCTTCTTCCCGAAGAAGATCCGCGAGGTCCACCCGAGGTACGGCACCGCGCGTCCCGCGATGTGGCTGAACCTCGGCTTCTCGATCCTGCTGCTGGTCACCGTCGGCCACAGCTGGGAGGCCCTGGCCGGCGTGGTCTCCGCCGCGATGGTGGTCTCGTACCTGATCGGCCCCATCGCGGTCGGCGTCTTCCGCAGGACCAAGCCCGGGCTGCCGCGCCCCTTCCGCCTGCCGGCGGCCAGGATCCTCTGCCCGATCACCTTCGCCTTCGCCGCCTGCGCCCTGTACTGGTCCAAGTGGCCGGACACCGGCAAGGTGGTGCTGCTCACCCTGGTCGCCGCCCCGATCGCGGCCGTGGTGCTGAGGCGCAAGGGCGAGAAGAACCTGGCCGAGCAGTTCGCCCCGGCCTGGTGGCTGATCACCTTCCTGCTGTGGCTGGGCACGCTGTCGGCGCTCGGCAGCCCCGAATTCGGAGGCCACGGGTTCATCCCCGGCGGCGTGGACATCGCCGTCGTCGCCGTCTCGGCCCTGGGCTTCTACTTCTGGGCCGTACGGTCCGGCGTCAAGGCCCACTACGCGGGCCTGCCGGGCCCGGACCCGGTCCTGGACTCCCCCGCCGAGCGGGCCGACGCTGCCGGCGCACCGGAGCGCGAACTGACCCACGCCTGAGCGACCCCCTCCCGACCCGTCCGGCGGCCGAGCCGTTCACCTCACCGCGTTAAGCTCGGCTGCCGGACAAAATCCGCAGATCGCCCCGATCAACCCGATCCCCCTGATCAACCCGATCCACCCCTCCTGCCCACGCTTCCCACCCACGAGCAGACATAGGAGTCCGCAACCGTGGCCATCTCCGTCTTCGATCTCTTCTCGATCGGCATCGGTCCCTCTTCCTCCCACACCGTCGGACCGATGCGCGCCGCGCGCATGTTCGCCACCCGGCTCAAGAAGGACGGCGTCCTCGCCCAGACCGCCTCGGTCCGCGCCGAGCTCTTCGGCTCGCTCGGCGCCACCGGGCACGGCCACGGCACCCCCAAGGCGGTCCTGCTGGGCCTGGAGGGCCATTCCCCCCGCACCGTGAACGTGGAGACCGCCGACGCCGAGGTCGAGCGCATCCGCCAGAGCGGCCGCCTGCGCCTGCTGGGCACGGAAATAGGTGACGGCCACGAGATCGACTTCGACGAGCCGAACCAGCTGATCCTGCACCGCCGGCGCTCGCTCCCGTACCACGCGAACGGCATGACGCTCTTCGCGTACGACGAGGCGGGCACCCCGCTGCTGGAGAAGACCTACTACTCGGTCGGCGGCGGGTTCGTCGTGGACGAGGACGCCGTCGGCGAGGACCGGATCAAGCTCGACGACACCCCGCTGAAGTACCCCTTCCGCAGTGGCGACGAGATGCTCCGCCTCGCGAACGAGACCGGCCTGTCGATCTCCTCGATGATGCTGGAGAACGAGAAGGCCTGGCGCACCGAGGACGAGATCCGCGAGGGCCTCCTGGAGATCTGGCGCGTCATGCAGGCCTGCGTCTCGCGCGGCATGTCCCGCGAGGGCATCCTCCCCGGCGGCCTGCGGGTCAAGCGCCGGGCCGCCTCCACGGCGCGCCAGCTGCGCACCGAGGGCGACCCGATGATGCACCGCAGCGAGTGGGCGACCATCTACGCGATGGCGGTCAACGAGGAGAACGCGGCCGGCGGCCGCGTCGTCACCGCCCCGACGAACGGCGCGGCGGGCGTCCTCCCAGCGGTCCTGCACTACTACATGAACTTCGTGCCGGGCGCGGACGAGGACGGCGTGGTCCGCTTCCTCCTCGCCGCGGGCGCGATCGGCATGCTCTTCAAGGAGAACGCCTCGATCTCCGGCGCCGAGGTCGGCTGCCAGGGCGAGGTCGGCTCGGCCTGCTCGATGGCGGCCGGCGCACTGGCCGAGGTCCTGGGCGGCACCCCGGAGCAGGTCGAGAACGCGGCCGAGATCGGCATGGAGCACAACCTCGGCCTCACCTGCGACCCGGTCGGCGGCCTCGTCCAGATCCCCTGCATCGAGCGCAACGGCATGGCGGCGGTCAAGGCCGTCACCGCGGCCAAGATGGCCATGCGCGGCGACGGCACCCACAAGGTCTCCCTCGACAAGGTCATCAAGACCATGAAGGAGACGGGCGCCGACATGAAGGTCAAGTACAAGGAAACCGCCCGCGGCGGCCTGGCGGTCAACGTCATCGAGTGCTGACGCGGCATTCCGTGTAGCCCGCAACAGCGCCGATGGGGCGTGACTCTTCGAGTCACGCCCCATCGGGTTTTCACAAGGGGAAACCGATCGGTTCGAACCTTCCCGATCTAGTTCATTCGGGGAATTGCAAGGGAATCACCCGATCCATCCCACGCGGAACACTCGCGGAGTAGCTGGTGGGCGAGGAGGAAACGGCCGGCGTGTACGCCTCGAAAGAGGGGGTTACCACGACGCTCTCAAAGCAGCGGTACGCCCAATCGTCACGACTGTCGTCCTGTGCCACCTCTCCGCTCACCACCCCCCTCAGAAGCCATCCCGGACCGTCGCAGCCGAGGAAACGCACCGTCATCGTGTCCCGCCCACGGGCGTCACCGACAACTGGAATCACCGCTCTCAGCTCGACTCCCGCCCGGCCGGACCATCGCTCGACCTCGCCGCCGCGTCCGCGGACATCTGATTCGAGCCGGGTACAGATCCTCGCCCATTCCGCCTCCTCGGATGTCCTGAAGGCCTGAAGTTGCAAGCTCGCGGTCGTGTCACGGAAGAGGACCACCTCGCCGTACTCCTCGCCGGAGCGCAACTGATTGAGCTCCACCTTGCGCACGTCTCTGCGCGGGACCTTCAGTCCGCCGAGATCGAGCAGGTCCATCGTCTGCCAGCCCGTCTCACCGATGTCCCACGGACCGACGTCCACGCCGCGGTACGGCGGCCGTAGCAGGTCCCCGGATTGGAGAGCCTCCTCATTCATTGCCTGCGCCGACTCCAGAAGAACACCGACTTCTTCACCCGTCATCGCTTCCTCGGCAATGACGTGTACCAGCAGAGCCAGAACCCGCTCGAGGGTCAACACTCCGTTCGCCCGGGCGGCACGGGCCGCCGAAAGGTTGCCCCGGAGCACCTCTACCAGACCGTCGACATCCTTGCGCGGCAGCCCGGCAGGAGCCCCAGGGACAACCTCCGGCCCAGTACGGCCTTCTTCCCAGCGAAAGAGAACCAAGGCTTTGAGACTGAAGAGGAGAACCCATGCCGGCGTAACCTGCTCCCAGTCCCCCCAATTTGCACGCTTCGACGAGTTCGGTGACAGTCGGCCGTCGCGGGTGAACTCGTCCAAAATGGCACGCGCTTCGCTAACTACGACGCCCATTCAGCCATCCCTTCAAGAATTGCCAGGCACGCCACCCGACGAGACTGGCCGCAGCGGCGGCCTCCACGATACCGCCGGACGCGCCACTGGAATCTGCCAGATCTGCCATCTTTTCTGCGTACGTCGGCGCCCGGGAAACAGTTGAGGACCGGGTCTGGGCTTCGTCACCGACAGCTTGACTGGCCCGCCTCGTGGTGCCCGGCTCGGAATGAGACCGGGTTCCCCGGGGTGTGTGGTATCCGCCATTGCTCGGATCGACAAGATCAGGCAGCTCGGACGGATCTTGAGAGGCCCGTCCACGCCCCCGAACGATCTCGGGACCGCCGTCGTCCCCTGCTGCGGGACAGTTGTGGACCAGAACCGGAGCGGCGCCTGCCAGGACGTAGTACGTGTGGAAGTCGTCGACGGTGAAGTTGTGGGTGGTGACGGCGTAGCGGTAGCTACGGCTGGCCGTGACCGTGAGAGTGGTGCCGTCGGGCTGGAGAAGTTGCTCGCCGGCCTTGAGCTCGCCGGCATCGATCCACTGGTGGCGGGTTTCGCTCCAGTAGGGGTGGTGAGAGGTGGAGGTGATCTTCGCAGGCGGGCCGCGAGGGCTGGCCTCGTCGGTGAGGGTGAGGTCGGTGAATTCCTTGTCGTCGGGGGTGGCGATGGTGGCGGTGACCTGCTTGGGGTGTGTTTCGCCCGTCTGGGGGTCCGTGGCCATCACCGTGTCGCCGACACGGACGTCTTCGATGTTCTTGGTGCTGCCGTCGGCCATCTGGACGTGCGTGCCGGTGGGGAAGCTGTTCTTCTTCTCGCAGGACGGACCCGAGGAGGAATCGCGCGAACTGCCGCTATCGGCCTTCGCGGCGTCGGCTTCGTCCGCTACCCCCTTGGCCTCTGTTCCGGCGCTGTCGGTGGCTGATTCCTTGGCGGCTTTCTCCGATGCGGATTTGGCGGCCTTGGCTTCCGCGTCGCGGGCTTCCTTGAACGCCTTCTTCGCCGTGCTGTAGGCCTCGGCGGCCTTGGCGGCTCCGCGTTCGGCCTCGTGGATGGCGTCGTAGGCCTTGTTCAGTTCCTTGTAGACCTTGAAGGCCTTGATGCCGATCTTGACGGCCTTGACGAGCTTGCCCCAGGGGACGAAGTTCAGGGCCGTGTTGATGCAGGCCATGACGTCGCCCTTGGTGAAGCAGTCCCGGGCGTCGTTGTATCCGATCAGGTCGCCGACCATGTCGACGACTTCGTCAATGAGCTTGTCGCGCTTCTTCTTGGCGTCGGAGACCTTCTTCGTGGACGCCTTGAGCTCTGTGTCGGACGGGCCGTCTTCGGATTGTCCGGGGTGCTTTTCGTACCAGTCCGGGTCGTACGTGGAGCCGAGGTCCGAGCCGTTGCTGCCCGAGCAGTAGCCGGCTCCGAAACAGCTCTCCAGGCCCGTCGGGTCGGACTTGTTGACAGGATCGTTCTCGGAGTAGCTGTACGCGTTCCACTGCTGGGGGTTGTTCGCGTTGATGATCGGGTCGGCGCTGATGAAGCGTCCGGTGGTGGGGTCGTATTCGCGGGCGCCCAGGAGGGTGAATCCGGTGGACTTCTCCTTGGTGCCGCCGACGAATCCCTTGTCGCCGGCCCATGCGCCGAGGGCGGGCTGGGTGCCGCGTTCGTTGCCGAACGGGTCGGACGCCCGGCGGACGTGGCTGAGGTCGGAGGCCTTGAACTGGACTCCGCCGGTGCCGTGGTGGTCCGAGCTCTGGTAGGTGAGCGTGGAGCCGCTGGTGGTGCTGGTGGTGCGGGTGACGGACAGGCCGCCCGGCAGGCCGTAGGTGCGGACGTTGGAGACCTTGCCGCTGGCGGTGTCCAGAGTGATCTGGTCGGAGCCGAGGTTCAGCGTGGTGCTGGTGGGGTCGCGGCGGATGAGCTGGTTGCCATCGGTGTCGTAGAGGTAGCTGGTGCCGGCGCTCTCACCGGTACCGACGATCTTGTCGAGCTTGCCCTGGCCGTTCCAGGTCAGGGCCTTGGTGCCGGCGGTGTTGGTGATGCCGGTCGTGTTGCCGGACTGGTCGTAGGTGTAGGAGATGACCTTGGTGCCGGACGGGCCGGTCTCGGTCGAGGTCATCAGCGCGTGCGGACCGCCCGTGCCTCCGCCCGTCTGGGGGTCGGAGCTCGGGGTGTTGTTCTTCGGCCCGAACGTCTGGGTGACGGTGACGTCCTTGGCCGCGTTGCCGGTGACGTCCTTCTTCACCAGCTTCTTGCGGTTGCCCATCTGGTCGTACTCGTACTGCTGCCAGTACGGAGCAGGACCACCGACACTGGGCTTGCCCGTGCCGTCGACGGCCGGGCCGGACGCGTTGGTGCAGCCGCCGATGCCGCGGACGCTGGGCGCCGGAGCGGTGGTCTGGGTGCCGGTGTCGGTCCAGGCCTGGGTCAGGCGCCCGAGGTAGTCGTGGGTGAAGCACTGCAGGTCGCGGCCGGTGCCGTCCTGGGTGTCACCGATCGAGGTGAGTCGGCCGACCTTGTTGTAGGTGTAGTCCAGGACGTCCACGCTGGCCGTTGCGGCGGTCTGCTTGTCCAGGGTCGAGCGGACGGCCCGACCGGTGCCCGCGTCGAAGTCGACCGTGGAGACGACCTGCATGCCGGTGTCACCGACGGTGCTGCGGATGGCCCGGCCGTAGGGGTCGTAGCGCATGTCCACGAGGTACGGGGTCCGGGCGAGGCCGATCTTGCCACTGAGCGACGTGGTGTTGCCCGCGACGTCGGTGCCGAACGTCAGCGTCTCGACGCCGAGTCCGGCCTTGGGGATGCCGGGCAGGGCCGCGGTCTTCAGCTGCCCGTAGGCGTCGTAGGTGTTGGTCGTCTGGTACGTACCGGCGAGTTCCTTCTCCGACGCCGGGATGGTGACCTTGGTGCCGAGGGGGCGGTAGCCGCCGTCGTAGCCGGTGACCTCCGTGACGTAGGCGCTGCCGGTCTTGCCGCCCACGTAACGGGTGGTGGCGTCGGGCTTGCCGAGCTTCTTGGTGTCGTAGGTGAAGGCGCCGACCTGCTTGGCGGGGTCGGCGGTCGTACCCTCGTACGTCGCGACGGTCCGGCCGAGGAGGTCGGCCTCCACGGTGGCGCTCTTGAAGCGGGCGTCCGTGGTGGTGGTGAGGTTCTTCTTGTCGTCGTAGACGGTCGTGCTGATCCCGGCATCCGGGTCGGTGGTCTTGACCACTCGGCCGAGGAGGTCGTAGGTGAAGGTCCACTCGTTGCCGGCGGAGTCCTTCCGCGACAGTTCCTTGCCCTGCGGGTTGGACAGGTAGGTCGTGTCGTCGTACGCGCCGGTGGGCGTGTTGGCCTTGTACTGGCGAAGGATCGAGGTGGTGCCGTTGGTGATGGTCGCCGTGGCGAAACCACCGGCCGGCGGGGTCTCGCGTGTCTCGTCGACGCCGGGGTATTCGGTCTTGGAGCGGGACTGCTCCACGCCGAAGGACTGCTTGATCGTGTCGGTGACGCGGCCGAGGCCGTCGAAGACGGAGACGGTCTGCGCCGGGATCTTGCTGTCGGGCTGGACGCCGCCGTTGGGCAGGAAGACTGCCGCGGACGGTGCGCCCTGGTCGGTGTAGTAGGCGGCGCTGGTCTTGGTCTGCCAGCCGTGGGAGTCGAACAGGGCGTCCGTGATCATCCGGCCGGCGACACCGGAGGGTGCGCTGGCCTGGGTCTGGCGGACCCGGCCGAGGCCGTCGTAGATGGAGTAGCTGGAGGTGTAGGTGTTGTCGTTCATGAGCGCCTGGCTCAGAACGGCGGACGGCGCGTTCGTGCCGTTCATCATGTACGAGAACTTGCGCACCGGGAGCGCGCTGTTGGCGCGTTCCTGGCCGGGCTGCCAGATGGAGGTGACCCGGCCGAGGGCGTCGTACTCGCGTTCGGCGACGTGGTTGTTCTCGTCGGTGGTCTTCAGCGGCTGCGAGCGGCCGATGTCGAGCGTGGTGGTGGACTTCCAGCCCAGCGGGTTGGTGTGGGTCACCTTGTCGGGCAGGACACCGGTGGCCGGGGAGTACTCGGTCGTGGTGACGGCGCCGCCCGGGTGGGTGGCGTCGGTGCGGACCTTGTTGGTGTTGCTGGTGACGCGGCCATAGGCGTCGTAGGTGGAGGTGGAGTTGAGACGGTAGACCGGCTTGCCGGTCCCGTCGTACTTCTCCAGGACCTCGGTGCCCGTGCCGTCGGCCGTCGCTCCGACCTGGCCGTAGGGCAGACCGTCGAAGTACGAGCGGGTGTCGCCCACGGTGTTGGCCGCGGTCGGGGTCTGACCACAGACACCGGAGATGACCAGGGTGCGGGAGGCAAGCTCCGTGACCGCGCCGCCCGGGCCGGTCGGGTACTCGAAGGTGGTGCACAGACGCTGGTCCGTGCGGGAGGTGTCGCTGTTGTCGTCGACCTGGAGGGGCCGGGTCGTGAGCGTGGTGTCATACGTCGACGAACGCTCGGCGGTGCGCCAGCTTCCGTTGGCAAGTTTCGAACGAGTGGTGACCTTCGCCGTGTTCACCGCTCGGGCCGTGATCGGCGGCATCCCCGCCGACTGGTTGCGGGTCGCGGTGACCGGGCCGATCCACGGAGTGGTGACCTCGTCGGAGATCACCACGCCGCCGTCGCGGTCGTAGGTCTGGCTCTGGCGGACGAAGCCGGACAGGACTTCTTCGTCCTTGATCGTCCCGCCCTGGGTGTCGGTGACGTTGATGCTGCGCTTGGTGCCGTTGGCCAGGACGTCGCCGTCCATACCGCGCAGGTAGGTGGTGACGTTCTTCGTCCGCGGGGCTTCGCTCGCGTTGCCGTTACCGGTCTTCATGGTGACGGTGGCGTAGCCGCGGAACTGGTCCCAGGTGCGGGTCTTGGGGTCGGCGAACTCGGAGTCGTTGCGGTGCCAGGCGATGCCGCCGCCGTACTCGTAGTCGGTGACCTTGGAGACCTGGCCGCCGACCTTGTCCTGTTCGGTGACGGACTGGACGATGACCTTGTTGAACCAGTCGTTGACCGGGTCCGCGAAGGACTGGCCGGGCAGGTACCACTTGACCGGCATGCAGGCCATCGTGTTGCCGTCCTCCGAGGACGGCATCGTGCCCGCGAGGCGGGAGCATTCCGGGGCCTTGTAGGCGACGTTGATCTGGCCACCGGTCTCGGTGGTGATCGTCTGGATCCGCGGACGCCGGTAGCTCGGAGCCGAGGCATCCGTACCGTCGGGGCGGCGGACGACGCCGTCCACGCGGTTGGGGAACTGCGTCGCCTGGAACGACACCGCGGGGAGCTTAATCGCGGTCTTGTTGTTCGAGCCCGTCCGCTGGATCGAGTCGACCCACAGCGTCGGGGACGTACCGTCGCCCGGGTCCTGGAACGACTGCTTCAGGTCATAGGTGTCGACCCGACGCCAGCCCGTACCCGTCCACACCTCGGTGTAGATCTGCGGGAACTTCTTCGTCGTGAAATACGTCGGGGAGAGGTTCAGGCACTGGCCGGTGGCCGGGCATTCCTGGTCGATCGGAGTGTCGGGCCAGGACTTGGCGTTGGCCTTGACGCGCTGGGCGGTGTCCGTGCAGGTGACCGTCCCGATCACAACACAGCGTTCGGCGTTGGTGATGACCACCTGCGCGGCCGGCTTGGCCATGCCCTTGGCCGCTATCTGCTCGGGGAGGCGCTGGCCGTAGCCGATCCAGGTCGGGTAGGAGCCGCGCTGGTACTTCGTGTTGGTGCCGGTGCCGCCGTTCTGGCCACCGCCACGCCCGTAGTAGTTGTCCTCCTGCTCGTAGCGGTAGGTCACCAGGTTCTGGTGCGGGTCCACGACGTAGTCGAGGTTCCACTGCCAGCCCAGCTGCTGCCACGTACCGTTCGCCGGAGTCGTCGCGCCCAGGCA
>NZ_JBEXPT010000085.1:0-29270 GCF_040612195.1 Streptomyces sp. NPDC006450
CCCGCGCCGAGGCGCAGGCCCCGCCGGCCGGCGACGAGCGGGCCACCGGCCTGGCCCGGCTCGGAGAGATCCGCGCCTCCGCCGACGCGCACGCCGTCGCCGCGGCGGGCGCCGGGCTGCCGGAGGCCGTACGAGCAGCCGCGCGGCACGTCCTGGAGGAGGCGGGCCGCCACGATCCGCCGCTCGTACTGGACTACCTGGCGCTGGTGGACCCACAGGACTTCACCGAGGCCGGCCACGGCTTCACCGGTCAGGCCGTGCTGGCCGTCGCCGCGAAAGTGGGCGCGACCCGGCTGATCGACAACATCCCATTGGAGTTCGGAGCACAACCGTGAGCACCCCAGGCAGAGGCCCCGCGACAGCGGGCACCAGCACCGGCATACGGCTCCACGCCCCGGCGCCCGGCTGGTCCGTGGACGCCGATGTCGTGGTCGTCGGATCCGGAGTCGCCGGACTGACCGCCGCACTGCGCTGCGCCGCCGCCGGCCGCCGTACCGTCGTGGTCACCAAGGCCCGGCTCGACGACGGCTCCACCCGCTGGGCCCAGGGCGGCATCGCCGCCGCCCTCGGCGACGGGGACACCCCCGAGCAGCACCTCGACGACACCCTCGTCGCGGGCGCCGGCCTGTGCGACGAGGCCGCCGTCCGGCTCCTGGTCACCGAGGGCCCCGACGCCGTGCGCCGCCTCATCGCGACCGGTGCCGTCTTCGACACCTCCGCCGAGACCGGCGAGATCGAGCTGACCCGCGAGGGCGGCCACCACCGCCGCCGCATCGCGCACGCCGGCGGGGACGCCACCGGCGCCGAGATCTCGCGGGCGCTCGTCGAGGCGGTCCAGGCCGCCGGCATCGAGACCGTCGAGAACGCCCTGGTCCTGGACCTGCTCCTGGACGCCGAAGGCCGAACCGCGGGCGTCACCCTGCACGTCATGGGCGAGGGCCAGCACGACGGGGTCGGCGCCGTCCACGCGCCCGCCGTGATCCTCGCGACGGGCGGCATGGGCCAGGTCTTCTCCGCGACCACCAACCCGTCGGTCTCCACCGGCGACGGGGTGGCCCTCGCGCTGCGCGCCGGCGCAGAGGTCTCCGACCTCGAATTCGTGCAGTTCCACCCCACCGTGCTCTTCCTCGGCGCCGACGCCGAGGGCCAGCAGCCCCTGGTGTCGGAGGCCGTCCGCGGCGAGGGCGCGTACCTCGTCGACGCCGACGGGGTCCGCTTCATGACGGGCCAGCACGAACTCGCCGAGCTCGCCCCCCGCGACATCGTCGCCAAGGGCATCATGCGCCGCATGCAGGAGCAGGGCACCCAGCACATGTACCTGGACGCCCGGCACTTCGGCGCCGAGATGTGGGAGCAGCGCTTCCCCACCATCCTCGCCGCCTGCCGCTCGCACGGCATCGACCCGGTCACCGAGCCCATCCCCGTCGCCCCGGCCGCGCACTACGCCTCCGGCGGCGTACGGACCGACCTGCACGGCCGCACCACCGTCCCCGGGCTGTACGCCTGCGGCGAGGTCGCCTGCACCGGCGTGCACGGCGCGAACCGGCTGGCCTCCAACTCCCTGCTGGAGGGCCTGGTCTTCGCCGAGCGCATCGCCGACGACATCATCGGGAACCCGCCCGTGGGCACCGGCCCCGGCATCCCCGTCCCGGCCACCGGCCCCCTCCAGCCCGCCGAGGCGCGCTACGAGATCCAGCGCATCATGACCGACGGCGCGGGCGTGCTCCGCTCCGCCGAGTCCCTGCGCCGGGCCGCCGCCGCGCTCGAAGCCCTGTACGCGACGGCGCTGACGGAGCTGGAGACCCGGGGCAAGACGGCGGTCCCCGGCACCGAGACCTGGGAGGCCACCAACCTCCTGTGCGTGGCCCGGGTGCTGGTCGCCGCCGCCCAGCGGCGCGCGGAGACCCGCGGCTGCCACTGGCGCGAGGACCACCCCGACCGGGACGACACCGACTGGAGGCGCCACCTGGTCGTGCGCCTGTCGGAGACCGAGCGCCGGGCCCTGGTCGTCACCCCCACGGAGTCGGCGGACTTCCCGTCCGTACGGATCCCCCTGAGCAGCGCCAACAGCAACAGCAACAGCAACAGCAGCGACAGCACCCGCAGCACCGACAGCCTGGAGCGGTAACCGTGAGCACGCACGAGCACGACAAGCACGACCACACCCACCCGCACGAGGAGCTCCCGATCCTCGACCGGAGCGAGGGCGGCGGCTGCGGCGACGACTGCGCCTGCGGCGAGGGCGAGGAGACCGGCCTGGACCCGGCGCTCGCCCAGCTGCTCGTGGACGCGGGCCTGGACCCGATCGAGGTCGAGGACATCGCGCACATGGCGATCTCCGAGGACCTCGACGGCGGGGTCGACGTCACCACCGTCGCCACCGTCCCCGAGGAGGCCGTCGCCACGGCCGACTTCACCGCGCGGGAGGCCGGCACGGTCGCCGGTCTGCGCGTCGCCGAGGCCGTCCTGTCCGTCGTCTGCACCGACACCTTCGAGGTGGAGCGGCACGTCGAGGACGGTGACCGCGTCGAGGCCGGCCAGGTGCTGCTCTCCGTACGGGCCCGCACCCGGGACCTGCTCACCGGCGAGCGCAGCGCGCTGAACCTGCTCTGCCTGATGTCGGGCATCGCCACGGCCACGCGCGCCTGGGCCGACGAGCTGGAGGGCACCAAGGCCAAGGTCCGCGACACCCGCAAGACCACCCCGGGCCTGCGCTGCCTGGAGAAGTACGCGGTCCGCTGCGGCGGCGGCGTCAACCACCGCATGTCGCTGTCCGACGCGGCGCTGGTCAAGGACAACCACGTGATCGCGGCGGGCGGGGTCCGCGAGGCGTTCAAGGCCGTGCGCGAGCAGTTCCCCGACCTCCCCATCGAGGTCGAGGTGGACACCCTGCAGCAGGTCCGCGAGGCCCTGGACGCGGGAGCGGACCTGATCCTGCTCGACAACTTCACGCCCATCGAGACCGAGGAAGCGGTGGCGCTGGTCCACGGCCGCGCCATCCTGGAGTCCTCGGGCCGCCTGACCATGCACAACGCCCGCGCCTACGCCGAGACCGGCGTCGACTACCTCGCCGTCGGCGGGCTCACCCACTCCTCCCCGATCCTGGACATCGGCCTCGATCTGCGCGAGGCGGTGTAACCGGTGCTCCTCACCATCGACGTCGGCAACTCGCATACGGTCCTTGGCCTGTTCGACGGTGACGAGATCGTCGAGCACTGGCGCGTCTCGACCGACCCGCGCCGCACGGCCGACGAGATGGCCGTGCTGATGCAGGGCCTGATGGGCATGCACCCGATGCTCGGCAGCGAGCTGGGCGACGGCATCCACGGCATCGCGATCTGCTCGACGGTGCCGGCGGTGCTGCACGAGCTCCGCGAGGTCACCCGCCGGTACTACGGGGACGTTCCGGCGGTGATCGTGGAGCCCGGCACCAAGACGGGCGTCCCGATCCTGATGGACAACCCGAAGGAGGTCGGCGCGGACCGCATCGTCAACGCGGTCGCCGCGGCCGAGCTCTACGGCGGCCCCGCGATCGTCGTCGACTTCGGTACGGCGACCACCTTCGACGCGGTCTCCGCCAAGGGCGAGTACGTCGGCGGGGTCATCTCCCCGGGCATCGAGATCTCCATGGAGGCCCTCGGCGTACGGGGCGCCCAGCTCCGCAAGATCGAGCTGGCCCGCCCGCGCAACGTCATCGGCAAGTCCACGGTCGAGGCGATGCAGTCGGGCGTGGTCTACGGGTTCGCCGGCCAGGTCGACGGGATCGTGAACCGCATGGCCAAGGAGCTGGCCGGCCCGAACGGCGTCCCCGACGACGTCCGCGTCATCGCCACCGGCGGCCTGGCCCCGATCGTCCTCGGCGAGGCCGAGGCCATCGACGACCACGAGCCCTGGCTCACCCTGATCGGCCTCCGGCTGGTCTACGAGCGCAACGCACCCGCCTTCGGCTGACCCGGTCGCACCCGACGCCCCGACGGCCCCCGCCCTCCCTCAGGAGGCCGGGGGCCGCTCGTGTCCCACGGGCGGCCGCGCACCCCGGGGGACCGCCCGGTGCTTACCGCGTCCTGACGCCCGCCATGACAATTTCCCCGGAAACGGCCGGACCACGGCCGCCGCGGGGATACCTTCGCCCCACGACATGTACCGCGAGCCCGTCCCCGGCGCCACAGCGCCCGTGACCGGAGGAGACGTCATGACCGCTCGGCCCGCCTGGCAGAAATCCTCGTTCTGCGGCGAGGGGGACAACTGCGTGTACGTCAGTGCCGCCCCCGGCACCCTGGTCCGCGTGGCCGACCGCGCCGACCCGGCCCACCTCGTCCTCGCCACCACCCAGGCCGCCTGGGCCGATTTCCTGCGCGTGGTCAAAGAGTCGGGCTGAGCCTTTTCGCGGCCTTTCCCGGTCCGATCCCGGTCCGATCCCGGTCCCATCCCGATCCCTTCCCGGTCCTTTCATGGTTCTTTCCCACCGGGACACGCGCCGCTTACGTGTCCCCCTCAGGGGATTTTGTCCGATTAGCGCGTATCTTCGGCCCATGCCCACGCCCTACGGATCCCGCGGCGGCATGGCGTTCGGCGCCGATGAGCTTCACGTGCTCAGGCGCTCGCTCGCTCACGCCCTTCAGTCCTCGACGGCCCCACTGACGGCCGTCGAGGTCCAGGACTGCCTGCGCCTCGCGGCGTCGGTGGACGACGCGGTCCAGGAGGCGGGGAGGCTCAGAGCCTTCCTCCTGGCCGACCTGGCGCGGTACAGAGCCGCCCTGCCCGGCAGTCTCTCCGGCTACCTGGAGCTCCTGCAGGACGCCCTGGCCGCCGGCTACGAACCGGTGCCGGACGATCTCGCGGCCCTCCGGGCGCTGCGCGCCAACCCGGTCGCCGCAGCCCTGCTGGAGCGGTCCCAGACCATCGCGGAGCGCTCCGTACGCCGCAGGCTGTCCACGGCGCCCGCACCGCGCACCCGGCTGCTGACCCTCGCGGGCGGCACCGACACCGGCGGCACCGGCAAGGGCGGCACCGAGAAGGAGAACGACCCCGCGCGCCCGAAGCCCGAACCGCGCCCCGCCGACCGCCCCGCACGCCCCGTTCCGACCCCGGGCGAGGTCTTCCCGCCGCGCCGCAAGCCCGCCCCGCCCCCGGAGGCGGGGCGCGCGGCGGGGTAGCTAGGCTGGGGGCCATGGACTACGTTTCCGCGCTCGTGCCCCCCTTCGTGATGGCCGCGTTCTTCATCGCGCTCATCGTGGTGATCGTGAAGAGTCAGGGCGGTGCCAACAAGGCCAAGGAGGACGCGGCCGTCGACGCCGTGCTCGCCCGCGCCGAGGCCGCCCAGCAGTCCCAGCCCCGGAAGTAGGCCCCCTCGACGGGGACGGGCGTACGGCTTACCGGCCGTGCGCCCGATTTTGTTGCGCCTTGCCGCCCGGATAGCCGCGCAATTCACCACAACCCGCACTATCGTGCTTCTGTGCCTCGCCCCCTGGGAGAACTCGAAGACGCAGTCATGACGCGGGTGTGGCAGTGGAACCGCCCGGTCACCGTTCGTGAAGTCCTGGAGGACCTCCAGCAGGAACGGTCCATCGCGTACACCACGGTCATGACCGTTATGGACAATCTTCATCAGAAGGGCTGGGTCCGCCGCGAGGCGGAAGGCCGCGCCTATCGATATACGGCGGTCTCCACCCGGGCCGCTTACTCGGCCGCACTGATGAACGAAGCCTGGTCGACGAGCGACAACCCCGCGGCCGCCCTCGTGGCCTTCTTCGGCATGATGTCGGCGGAACAGCGCGAGGCGCTCAGGGACGCCGTGCGCATCGTGCAGCCGGCGGAACCCGAAGGGGCCGCGGACTCGGCCGACTCCCCGGCGGCGCCGCCCGATGCCGAAGGCGACTCCGCGGCGCCGGGCACCGGGACGGGGCGATAACGTCCGGGCATGGGTGAGTTTTCCGCTGCACATGCAAAAACAGTGACGATCCGCCGAGCGCGCACCGGTGATGTTCCCGCGCTGCGCCGCCTGCTCGACCAGTACGTTCAGCAGCGGATCCTGCTGGACAAAGCGCCGGTCGTCCTTTATGAGGACATCCAGGAGTTCTGGGTCGCCGAACGCGACTCCGATGGCCAGGTCGTCGGCTGCGGTGCGCTCCACGTGATGTGGGAAGACCTGGCCGAAGTCCGCACTCTTGCCGTCGACCGCGACTTGAAGGGCGTGGGAGTCGGTCATCTGGTGCTCGACAAGTTGCTGGAGACCGCCCGGCGGGTGGGCGTCAGCCGGGTTTTCTGCCTGACCTTCGAAGTGGACTTCTTCGCGAAGCACGGCTTCACCGAGATCGGCGAGACCCCGGTCGAGACCGATGTGTACATGGAGCTGCTGCGTTCCTATGACGAGGGTGTCGCCGAGTTCCTCGGTCTCGAACGAGTGAAGCCGAACACCTTGGGCAACAGCCGGATGCTTCTGCACCTCTGATCGATCACGGCAGGGATTTCACCGGAGCCCCGGCTCCGTGGCCTATGTCCGAATCGCGCACGTTTCCCGACCCGTTGCGGACCCGAACCCGTGACGGGGGGTTTGTGTTTTCCAGGCAAAAGCGGTTTCCTTTCCGCGTACTGCTTTTCGATGAAAGGAAATCCCGGTGGCACAGAAGGTTCAGGTCCTTCTTGTCGACGACCTCGACGGCGGCGAGGCGGACGAGACGGTGACGTTCGCTCTGGATGGCAAGACCTACGAGATCGACCTCACCACCGCCAACGCTGAAAAGCTCCGCGGCCTCCTCGACCCGTTCACCAAGGGCGGTCGCCGCACCGGTGGCCGTGCCGCGGCGGGTCGCACCAAGGGCGGCCGCGCCGCCGCGACGTCCGGCAACCCGGACACGGCCGAGATCCGCGCCTGGGCCAAGGCCCAGGGCATGAGCGTCAACGATCGCGGCCGCGTTCCGCAGGAGATCCGCGAGGCTTACGAGAACCGCGGCTGACCTCCGGTCGGAACCGCGGTGCCGATGCGATGCGCAGAGGCCGTACGCAGCCGCGCCCGGTGGCATTCCGTCGCCGCCGCCGCGACGAGGCGCACGAGACCGGGCCCGGCGGCGTCCCCGCCACGACCGGGCCCGGAGCCCCGCCCCGCCGCGGGCAGGGCGGGCAGCGATGCCTCGCACCCCTGCTCGGGGGGCCGCAGCCACACGGCGGCCCCCCGAGGGCCTTCCCCGGGCCCCACCAGGTGTCCCGGCGGCGTCGGAGCGGTGATCCGGCCACCCGCACCCAGGGCGGCGAGATCCAGGGCCACCCCGCCCCACTCCAGCCAGTCGAGCAGCCCCTCCAGCTCGTCGGCGCTCCCCGGGGCCACCAGGAACCGCATCCTGCGTCCCATGAGCGCCACCGGGCCCGTGAGGTCGCGGCAGGGGCCGTGCAGCACCGCGGCGCCGGCATCGGCCGGCAGCTCCAGTACGTCGAACCGCACCCCGGTCACCAGCTGCGCGGGCGGTCCGGCGGTCACGGGCCAGCCGAGCACGCGGGCGTACCAGTCGGCCGGCGCGTCGGCGGCTCCGGTCGCTTCGGCCGCGGGTCCCCCGATCGGAGCGCGGGGGAGCGGGACGGTGACGGGCGGCGCGGTGGGGGCCATGTCCGGAGCAACTGCGGAAACGCTCCGGGGTTACGCGTGATGTGACGCAGGGCACTCGTGCCAATGCGGAACGTAAACGTCCGAGTCGCGGGAGTCTCACATTCAGGACGGAAGCGTGTTCGCCCGTAGCGGAGGGATCGGTCGTCCACCGGCGTGAACCGTCCGCTCATACGGGTAAGACATTCCTAGTGGATCGGGGCGACACGCTGTTTTGCAGGGTCCGAGACCGGCTTCCGTTCGCCATCGGCGTACACGTGTGACGGGTATCTGCCTGGCCTGCGGGAACATCGTCTCGCACCATCGGGTTGGAGCAGTTGTCGGCACTTACAGCCGGGTTTTCCCACGGACGTGAGGGTGAGCCGCGGACGGATGTCGGCAGTTGGAATGAGCTGTCCCGCCCCGCGGGACTAGCATGCGGAAGGACAGGGCGGGGACCGACCCCGAACTGCCCGACCGCTCTGAGGAGCGATAAACGATGTTCGAGAGGTTCACCGACCGCGCGCGGCGGGTTGTCGTCCTGGCTCAGGAAGAAGCCCGGATGCTCAACCACAACTACATCGGCACCGAGCACATCCTCCTGGGCTTGATCCACGAGGGTGAGGGTGTCGCCGCTAAGGCCTTGGAGAGCCTCGGGATTTCGCTCGAGGCTGTTCGCCAGCAGGTTGAGGAGATCATCGGACAGGGGCAGCAGGCCCCTTCCGGCCACATCCCCTTCACCCCGCGGGCGAAGAAGGTCCTGGAGCTTTCGCTCCGAGAGGCCCTCCAGCTCGGCCACAACTACATCGGCACCGAGCACATCCTGCTCGGCCTCATTCGCGAGGGCGAGGGCGTCGCCGCCCAGGTCCTGGTGAAGCTGGGCGCCGATCTCAACCGAGTCCGGCAGCAGGTCATCCAGCTGCTCTCCGGCTACTCCGGCGGAGGCAAGGAGTCGGCCACGGCCGGCGGCCCGGCCGAGGGCACGCCCTCGACCTCGCTCGTCCTGGACCAGTTCGGCCGCAACCTCACGCAGGCAGCTCGCGAATCCAAGCTCGACCCGGTCATCGGGCGCGAGAAGGAGATCGAGCGGGTCATGCAGGTGCTGTCCCGCCGGACCAAGAACAACCCGGTCCTCATCGGCGAGCCCGGCGTCGGCAAGACCGCCGTCGTCGAGGGCCTGGCCCAGGCCATCGTCAAGGGCGAGGTTCCCGAGACCCTCAAGGACAAGCACCTCTACACGCTTGACCTGGGTGCCCTGGTCGCCGGTTCCCGCTACCGCGGTGACTTCGAAGAGCGCCTCAAGAAGGTGCTCAAGGAGATCCGCACCCGCGGCGACATCATCCTGTTCATCGACGAGCTCCACACCCTCGTGGGTGCGGGTGCCGCCGAGGGCGCGATCGACGCCGCCAGCATCCTCAAGCCCATGCTGGCCCGTGGTGAGCTCCAGACCATCGGTGCCACGACGCTCGACGAGTACCGCAAGCACCTTGAGAAGGACGCCGCTCTCGAGCGCCGCTTCCAGCCGATCCAGGTGGCGGAGCCTTCCCTCCAGCACACCATCGAGATCCTCAAGGGCCTGCGCGACCGCTACGAGGCCCACCACCGCGTCTCCATCACGGACGAGGCCCTCGTGCAGGCGGCCACCCTGGCCGACCGGTACATCTCGGACCGCTTCCTCCCGGACAAGGCGATCGACCTGATCGACGAGGCCGGCTCCCGGATGCGCATCCGCCGGATGACCGCGCCGCCGGACCTCCGCGAGTTCGACGAGAAGATCGCGAACGTGCGTCGCGACAAGGAGTCGGCCATCGACTCCCAGGACTTCGAGAAGGCGGCTTCCCTCCGTGATTCGGAGAAGCAGCTGCTGGCGGCGAAGGCCAAGCGCGAGAAGGAATGGAAGGCCGGCGACATGGACGTCGTCGCCGAGGTCGACGGCGAGCTCATCGCCGAAGTCCTGGCGACCGCGACCGGCATTCCGGTGTTCAAGCTGACCGAGGAGGAGTCCTCGCGACTCCTGCGCATGGAGGACGAGCTCCACCGTCGCGTCATCGGCCAGAAGGACGCCATCAAGGCGCTCTCCCAGGCGATCCGCCGTACCCGTGCGGGTCTGAAGGACCCGAAGCGTCCCGGTGGCTCGTTCATCTTCGCCGGCCCGTCCGGCGTCGGTAAGACCGAGCTCTCCAAGACGCTCGCCGAATTCCTCTTCGGCGACGAGGACGCGCTGATCTCCCTCGACATGTCGGAGTTCAGCGAGAAGCACACGGTTTCCCGTCTCTTCGGTTCGCCCCCCGGCTACGTGGGCTACGAAGAGGGCGGCCAGCTGACCGAGAAGGTCCGCCGGAAGCCGTTCTCCGTCGTCCTCTTCGACGAGGTCGAGAAGGCCCACCCGGATATCTTCAATTCCCTTCTCCAGATCCTGGAAGACGGTCGCCTGACCGACTCCCAGGGCCGGGTCGTGGACTTCAAGAACACGGTCATCATCATGACGACCAACCTGGGTACCCGGGACATCTCGAAGGGCTTCAACCTCGGCTTCGCGGCCCAGGGAGACACCAAGACCGGATACGACCGGATGAAGGCGAAGGTCAACGAAGAGCTCAAGCAGCACTTCCGGCCCGAGTTCCTCAACCGTGTCGACGACACGGTCGTCTTCCACCAGCTCACCGAGGAAGACATCGTCCAGATCGTCGACCTGATGATCGCCAAGGTGGACGACCGCCTGAAGGACCGCGACATGGGCATCGAGCTCAGCGCGGACGCGAAGGCACTGCTCGCCAAGCGCGGCTACGACCCGATCATGGGTGCCCGCCCGCTGCGCCGCACGATCCAGCGCGAGATCGAGGACGTGCTCTCGGAGAAGATCCTCTTCGGCGAGCTGCGCCCCGGTCACATCGTGGTCGTCGGCAAGGAGGGTGAGGGCGAGGAAGCCAAGTTCACCTTCCGCGGTGAGGAGAAGACTCCGATCTCGGACCTTCCCCCCATCGAGGCGACGGGCTCCGGCCCGGACCTCACCAAGGGTGCGTAAGCGCTAGCCGCTCTCAGCGGTACGAAGGGGCGGCCCCGGGACCGAAAGGTTCCGGGGCCGCCCCTTCGCCGTGTCCGGCCGCCGGTCAGATGTCGTACATCGCGGCCAGGAAATGCATCCGCGCGTGCGGGAAACGGCGGAGCACCCGCTCCTCGACCTCCGGATCGAGCTCCTTGTCGTCGTCGTAGTAGCGCACCTCCCGCAGCGAGGGCAGGTCCCCGAACGCCGCGAGGTCCTCCAGCACGTCGGGGTGCACCTCGATGACCTCCAGATCCCGCAGGGCCGAGAGCTCCGCCCACGCGGCCGCCCCGGAGGGCCGCCAGTCGAAGCCCAGCGCCAGGACCCGCAGGCTCCGCAGGCGTCCCAGGCCCGCCAGGTCCGGGGCGACACCGGTCAGGTCGAGGTGCTCCGGCCGGCACTCCTCGGAGAAGTCCCGGAAGGACCAGGGGCCGTTCCTTCCGGTCAGCGCGAGCGTGCGCAGCCGGGGCCAGGTCTGGAGGGCCGGGCCGAGCGGGGTGGAGTTGTCCAGGTAGAGGGAGACCTCCTCCACGGGCAGCCCGTGCAGCGGGCTCAGGTCGGCCAGCTCCGACCAGGCGTTGATCTGGAGCCGCCGCAGCGAGGTGTGCCCGCGCAGGAACTCCACGTCGGTCCCGCCGTCGAAGTACCACAGGGTCAGTCCCGACACCGGCTGGCGGACCAGGAAGCCCGCGAGGGCCTCCCGGCCGACGTCGCGGCCGATGAACAGGCCGGGCGGGCCGGTGAAGGAGGTCAGCGCGGCCAGCCGGGCGTCCGAGTCGACGACGACGTGGTCGGGCGGCGGTTCCATGCGGGCGAGCACCTGGGCGGCGTACTGGTGGGCGTCGAACCTCCTCCATCCGCGGACCAGTGCCTCCCGAACCCGTTGGTCGGCATGCCGGCCGTATCCGGCGAGGTAGCCGAGGGCCTCCGGGGACCGCGTCTCCACGGCCGCGGTCACCGACAGGACGGCGCTGTCATCGGGGGCGTCCCCGCCGGGGGGCAGCAGGTCCAGGATGAGGGGCCCGATCCGGCCGAGCGTGTCGGCCGCGTCCTTGGTCGCGGGAGGGATGATCCGCCGGGCGGCCGTCCGGACGTCCTCGCGCAGCTCGGGCTCCAGCTCGGCGGCGTACTCCAGGGAGGCGAGGGCGAGCAGCACGGCCCGGTCGGAGCCGCGGACCAGGAGGTCCCCGATGATCGCCGCGCGTTCGCGGGGGCGGCCCTGGGCGACGGCCATGCGGATGACGTCCTCCCACTGGTCGTCGTCCGCGTGCCGGGTCAGTTCGCCGAGGCTGCCCTCGTCCAGGGCCGCCCGGGCCCCCAGGAAGTCCTGGAAGGTGCGGTGGACGAACTCCAGGGTGTCCTCCGTGGGGGCCCGCAGGAGGCCGGTCCGGTCCAGGAGGTGCCGTAGGACGGCCCGGCCGTCGCCCAGGGCCTGCGCGGCCGGTACGGCGGGCAGCGCGGCGGTGATCAGGGCCGTGGCCCGGTCCCGGCCGATCTCGGTGCGGCCGTTGCGGATGAGCCAGTACGCGAGCCGTTGCAGGAGCTGGAGCTGCGGCTCCTCGGCGAGTTCCGGCAGCCGCAGTTCCCGCTCGCGGTCGCGGCGGTGCAGGAGCATCGACAGGGCGGCCGTGTAGAGCTCCTTGCGGCCCGAGGGCAGGAAGCCCCGGCGCTCGCGGTGCAGGGCGCAGATCAGCCCGCACAGCAGCGGGTTGGTGGCGAGCCGGGCCAGCTCCGGCTTGGTGGCCAGGGATTCCAGCAACTGGTCGCGGAGGGCCTCGCCGGCTTCGGCCGCGGCGTGCCACCGGGTGACGAAGGCGGCCACGGCGGCCCGGTTCATGGGGACGAGGGCCAGCTCGGTGAACTCCTCGCGGGCCAGCCAGTCGGGGCGGACCGCCGAGGGCCGGGAGGTGACCAGCCAGCGGTTGCCGGGGTAGGCGGCGAAGAGGTCGACGAGCCAGTCACGGGCGCGGGCCCGCTCGGTCTCCGGGATCTCGTCGATGCCGTCGACCAGGATCAGGCCGCGCCCCGCGCGCAGGACCCGGTCCTCCCAGCCCTCCGGCGACTGCCCCTTGAGCGCGGTGGCGGCCAGGAAGTCCTCGGCGGCGGGCAGCGGCCCCCCGTGCCGGGTCAGCGTCCGCAGGGGCAGTACGTACGGGACGAGGCCGGCCGCGGTCCCCTCCCGGCCGGCGGAGACGGCGAGTTGCTGGATCAGCGTGGTCTTGCCGGACCCGGCCTCACCGCGCAGAAGGACGCGGTGACCGTCGTGCGGACTCGCGTCCGAGGCGCGGGAGCCTGCGGACAGCCACCGCGGGGCCGCGGGCCAGCGGACGGGCCCGGCGCCCGGGTCACTCCCGGCCGGGCCGGGGGAGACCACCTCCAGGCTCACGTACGCGGCGTCCAGCGGCCAGCGCGCCGAGCCCGGCGCCAGGTCGATCCCGAAGATCGTCAGGGTGCCGTGCCGTTGGGCGAGGTACTCCAGGTACCTGGCTTCGAACTCCGTGTCCCGGCCGTCCTGGCGGGGGATCCGCGCGAGCAGGGCGTCGATCTTGGCGATCGTCTCGGCCTGGCGGTGGGCGCTTTCGACCAGGGCCGCCGGGATGAAGGTCGAGCGGGTCGTGAAGAACTGCAGGATGTGCAGGCAGGTCGTCTCCAGCAGCCGGTCGTGGAAGAGCTGCGCGTCCCGCCCGAGGCCCGTGGCGGGCGCGGCCCCGCGCAGTGCGGCGGCGAAGGCCCGCGGGCCCATTTCGACCGCCTGGACGTCCTTGAGGGCGAGGTCGCCGAGGGAGTGGAGGGTGACGGCCAGCGCGGCCGCGACACCGGCCTCCTCGCCCGGCGGCAGGGGCTGCTCGCCGGGGGCCCGCAAGGCCTCGGCGACCAGCTGGTCGGCGAGCCGGCGCAGGTCGTCCCGGGACAGCACGCGCTGCTCGCGCAGGGAGACGTACGAGGAGATCCGCACGGGCCGGTCGACGAGGCCGGCGCCCGCCCCCTCCCCGCGGAAGAGCTTCTTCACGAGGGGGGTCACGACCCCCGAGGCCAGCCGGATCCCCACGGATGCGTCCACGGGGCGGAGCGTAGCTCCCGTGTGAGCCGGGTCGCAGGGCTTTGGTCCGGTGGAGATCGGCGGAGGTCCCGTGGCGGTGACAAGCCGCACAGGGCAAATCGGACCTACTAGGAACATTCGTAGAGATCCATGTCCGATTTGCCCCACCGTCGACCCAGTGATGGCGCGGTCAACAGGGCTGCCGACACCCTTCGCATCTACGAGCCCGGGTAGTAACGGGGACGTTTGGGGAAGCCGGGGTGCCCGGGTTACCAAGGATGAGCAAGCAGGCCCGGCACCCGCTCAGCGTGCCGGGTTCCTTCTTGCCCGCGGCACCCGTAGAACCCGGAGTGCCGCAGCCCCCGCAGTACCCGCAGCACCGTCCCCGTCCCCGGCCCGGAGGTCTCTTCATGTCCGCGAAGCGCGTCAGCACCCGTCGTACCCGTATCGCCGTCGGCGCCACCGCCCTCGGCGCGGCCCTGGCACTCGGGGCGGGGACGACCGCCGCCTTCGCCGCCGAGGTGCCCCAGACCGAGCTGACCGGCACGCTCCAGCTCGTCGCCGAGCAGGCCGCCGCCCAGGCCGTCGCCGCCAAGCAGGCCGCCGCCCCGACGTGGGAGAAGCCGGTGTCGACGTACAAGCTCTCCGCGACCTTCGGCAAGGGCGGCACCATGTGGTCGCACAAGCACTCCGGCCAGGACTTCGCCGTCCCGGTCGGCACCCCGGTCGACGCCGTCTCTGCGGGCACCGTGGTCAAGGCCGGCCCCAACGGCGGCGGCGACGGCCCGGCCTACGGCAACGCCATCGTGATCAAGCACGCGAACAACACGTACTCGCAGTACGCGCACCTCTCGAAGATCCAGGTCAAGATCGGCGAGAAGGTCTCCAAGGGCGAGCGGATCGCCCTCTCCGGCAACACCGGCAATTCGAGCGGCCCGCACCTCCACTTCGAGATCCGGACCACGCCGAACTACGGCTCGGCCGTGAACCCGGTGTCCTTCCTGCGTACGGTCGGCGTCACCATCTGATCAGCCGGTCACCCAGGCGTGGGTCGCGGTACCGCGGCCCGCGGCGTCCAACTGCCCCTTGCGGTAGGCGGCGGCCTGCTCGGGCGTGAAGGCCGATTCGTAGATCCGGATGTAGTTCATCGCCCCCTTGAACGCGCCGGCCCACGCGTCCTGGTGGCGGGCCCGGCCGAGCTGCAGGGGGCCGGAGTTCTGCCAGATCCCCGGGACCGGGGCCTCGCCGGCCTTCTTGCCCTCCACGTACAGGTGGATCATCTTCTTCTCGGCGTCGTGGACGGCCGTCAGCACCGTCCAGGTCTTGGTCGTCCTCTTCCCCTGCGAGGAGACCGTCACCACCGTGGGCGTGGCGCCCTTCTCGTTGGTCCGCACGCGGAACACCCAGGCCTGCTTGCCGCTCACCTCGTCGGCGCCGAGCTCGAAGGCGAACGAATCACCGGTGCCCTGGCTCATCACGATGTGGGCGCCCTTCGCCGTGGAGGCGTTGTTGACGCGGGCCGAGAGGGTGAAGCTCTTGGTCGTATCGACGCCGGGCTCGGTGGCCTGGGCGTACGAGTTCGGATTGCCCTTGAGGGTGAGCTCGTAGCGCGTGGTCACCTTGGGCACCGTGGCCTCGGGGCCCATGCGGATGTTGGTCTTGCCGACGCTGTCCCTGAGCAGGGAGACGTCGCTCGACACGGTGGGGGAGTAGCCCTTCGACGGGGAGGCGTCGGGGTCCGGCGACCCCGACGCGGAGGGGGACGCGGACGCGGAGGGACCGTTGTCGTCGGCCACGTCGTTCGTGCCCGGCTTGCCGTCCCGCAGCAGGAAGAACGTTCCGCCGCCGGCGAGCAGCAGGAGGACGGTCACCGCTCCGCCCACCATCAACAGCCGCTTCTTGCGCCGCTCGGAGGCCGATCGGGCGGCCATCGCCTCCCAGTCGGGCTGCTCGCCGAAGGCCACGGGCGGCAGGTTCGGGCCGGGTCCGTGCGGGCCGGGCTCCTCGGGGAAGGGCATCGGGGGGCCGAAGCCGCCGGCCACGGGCGGGCCCGGCGGGTAGCCGTAGCCACCGGCCGGCGGGTAGCCGTACGCGTGGCCGTCGCCCGACGCGGGCTGGTCGGGCCGGCCGGGCGGGTAGCCGTAGCCGTGGCCGTCACCGGGCGGCGGCTGGTCGTACGGGGCGTGCTGATCGTGCTGTTCGGGCCGGGCGGGCGGGAACCCGTAGCCGCCCGGCGCGGGTATCCCCGGCGGGAACCCGTAGCCGCCGCTCTCCGGCGCGGGCTCGGGCTGGGGGCTGTGCGGGCGATCCGTACCGTCAGTCATGGTTCGGATGCTAAAACATCGGCGTCCGCAACCGAACAGCCGAGGGTCGCGATACGACACCGATCGCGGGCCCGGCCCGGACCCGCTCAGTCCTCCCGGCGCAGGATCGGGAAGCTCCCCGTCGCCGTCGGCGCGTGCTCCGGCAGCCACAGCACCGCCACCGCCCCGGCCGCCGAGCCGCCGCGGTCGAAGCCGCCGGGGGCCGCCACGTTGCGGAACGTCAGCCGGGCGCCCAGCACCCGCGCCTGCCCCTCCGCGATGGTCAGCCCCAGCCCGTGCCCCACCCCGGCCCGGTCCGTGGACCCGGTCCGGAACCGGCTCGGGCCCTCCCGGAGCAGGGCGTCGGGGAAGCCCGGCCCGTGGTCCCGGACCCGTACGACCCGGCCTTCGACATCGACCTGGATCGGCGCCCGCCCGTACCGCGAGGCATTGGCCAGGAGGTTGCCGAGGATCCGCTCCAGGCGGCGCGGGTCGGTGCTGACGATCTCGTCGGCGACGATCCGTACGCTCGCCTCCGGCATCAGCGAGTTGACCCGCCGCTGCACGAACTCGCCCAGCGCCACCTCCTGGAGCTCCGCCCGCTCGGACGCGCTGTCCAGCCGGGCCACCTCCAGTACGTCCTCGACCAGAGCCCGCAGCGCCTGCGCGCGGTCCCGTACGAGCTCGGTCGGCCGTCCCGGCGGCAGCAGTTCCGCCGCCGTGAGCAGGCCGGTCACCGGGGTGCGCAGCTCGTGCGCGATGTCGGCGGTCACCCGCCGCTCGGCCTCCAGCCGCTGCTGGAGGGCATCCGCCATCGCGTCGACCGCCCGTGCGAGGTCGTCGGTCTCGTCACGTACGACGCCCCCGACCGCGTCCCGCACCCGTACTTCGGGATCCCCGTGCGCCACCCGCTGCGCGGCGGCCGCGGCCTTGCGCAGCCGGCGCGAGATCTGGCCGCCGATCAGCACGCCGAGCGCCGACCCGCCGACCACCACGGGGAGGAAGCCGACGACCAGGGCCCGGTCCAGGTCGCGCACCATGTTGGCGCTCTCCCGGAACTGCGTGTGCAGCGACAGCACCTGCCCGTTGCCGAGCGGTACGGCGGCCCACACCTCGGGGCCCCCGTTCGGGATGTCCTGGATGTAGGTGCCGCGCCGCCCGGACCGGGCCTTCTCGCGCAGCTCGGCGGGCAGGTCCGGGTCGTTGAGCTTGGCGCCCATGGGGGGCTTGCGGCCGGCCTCGGCGTTGCGGGAGATGAACTGCACCCGGTCGAGCTGGACCTCGCGAGCGCTCTCCAGCATCGATACGCGGGCAGCGCTGTGCACCACCAGGCTCAGTGAGATGGCGGTCAGCGCGCCCACCGAGGCGATGGCGAGCGTGATCTTCCAGCGGATCCCGGTCCGCAGGGTGAACTGCTTCATTCAGCTTTCATCCCCGCGCTCGTCCCCCTGCTCTTCTCCTCAAGGCATCAGGCCTTGAGCTTGTATCCGAATCCCCGGACCGTTTCGATCCGGTCCTGCCCGATCTTGGTGCGCAGCCGCTGGACGTGGACGTCCACGACGCGGGTGTCCCCGCCCCAGTCGTAGTCCCAGACCCGCTCCAGCAGCCGGTCGCGCGAGAGCACGGTGCCGGGAGAGGTGGAGAACTCCAGCAGCAGCCGCATCTCGGTGGGGGTCAGCGCCACCGAGGCACCCGCCTTGCGCACCTCCATGCCCTCCGTGTCGACCTCCAGGTCGCCGAAGAGCAGCACTCCGCGCTCGCCCGAGGCGTCCTCCTCGGACCCCCCGCCCTGCGGGCCGCCGGCGTGGCCGAAGCGGCGCAGCACCGCGCGGATGCGGGCGACGAGGACGGAGCCGTCGAAGGGCTTGGTGACGTAGTCGTCGGCACCCGCCTCCAGGCCCAGCACCACGTCGATGGAGTCGGCGCGCGCCGACAGCATGATGACGGGCACGGTGGACTCGTCGCGGATGCGGCGGCACAGGCTCACGCCGTCCATCCCGGGCACCATCACGTCGAGCAGCGCGATGTCGGGGCGGTCCGCCCGGAAGGACTCCAGCCCGGACAGCCCGTCGGGCATGGCCGTGACGAGGAACCCGTCGCGTTCCAGCGCCAGGGTCGTGGCCTCACGGATGACGTCGTCGTCCTCCACGAACAGCACATGGGTCTCGGCCATCGGGAGCCTCGCCTCGCCTCGGTACTCGGTTCTGTTCTTCGGGTCGCCCGGTTCTGCGGGCGGATCAGCTCTTCGGACTGACGGCCGGGGCGGGGACCGTCCCGCCGTCGACCACGCTGCTGTAGTCGGTGTGCACCCGGTCCTGCTCGGTGAACCGCTCGCCGTTCCAGCGGTACGTGATCACGTCCTCGCCCGAGGGATAGGAGAGCGCGTCGCTCTTCCCGTAGACCGGCTTGGTGACGACCAGGTCGCCCCGGTCGATCTCGGCGTAGACGGGCGGCTGCTCGTCCGAGAAGACATTCTCGTACGAGGCGCCCTCCGCGCGGTACACGAACGAACCGCGGCCGAGCGCGTCGGCGCAGGACAGGACGTTGACCACGACGTCGACCGCCGGGCCGCCGGTGACCTTCCCGTAGCTGACGTCCACCGGGTACTCCTTGCCGGAGCAGGGCTTCAGGTCCCGCTTGATCTCGGCGCTGATCTTCGGGTCCGCCTTGATCAGGGCGATCGGGTCGACCTTGGCGGCCGGCTTGCCGGATGCCTTGGAGGTGAGGGGGCCGGGGGTGCCCGCGTCGTGTCCGGAGGGCGCCGAGGAGGGAGCCGCGGTCTTGGCCACCGACTCGGTACGGGCCGGGCCGCCGTCCCGCAGTCCCGTGCCCCCCGTCGAGCAGCCGACCGCGAACAGCACGGTGCCGGCGAGGACGACCGTCCCCGCCGACATCAATACCACCGAGCTCTTGCCGCTCAGTCTTGGGCCAATCAGGCCGCGCACCGCTCACGCCCCTCGTACCGGATGGTGGTGTGGTCACCGCGCTCCAGCGCGCGCATGTCCAGGTCCCGGCTCTCCAGTTCCTGCCGGAGGCGGGCCAGTGCGCGGTGCAGAGTGCTCTTCACGGTTCCCGCCGACATGCCGAGCGCCGCGGCCGTCTCCTCGGTGCTCATCTGCTCCCAGTGTCGCAGTACCACCACACTGCGCTGCTTGGGCGCGAGCACCTTGAGGATGTCCATGAGCAGGGCGCGGTCGGCGCGCTGGTCCGAACCGTCCTCGACGGAGGCGTCGGGGAGCTGCTCGGTGGGAACCTCTTCGAGCTTGCGGGCCCGCCACCATTCGGTGCGGGTGTTGATCATGACACGGCGCAGGTAGGCGTCGGCAAGGGACTTGTCGGCGATGCCGTCCCAGCGGCCGTAGGTGCGGACGAGCGCGGTCTGCAGGAGGTCCTGTGCGTCGGTCGGGTCCGGAACCAGGCGACGGGCACTGCGCAGCAGCGCGTCCTGCCGGGTGCGTACGTACTCTTCGAATTCGAGTACCTCGCCGTGCGCCATCTCAGACCGCCTCCGTTCCGACCAACCGCTTGTCCGCTGCCTTGCGGATTCGACGGTACGGAGGCGTTGTCACGGCCCTGTGCGGGTCAGCCTTCGGTGGGCGCACGGACACCCATAGGTTATGTAACAGAGCCCGTGAGCTGCGGTTTCTCCAGACAAGCGGAATCCCTGAGTCAGCTTCAGGTGGTTCAGGGGAGGGCTACGGGGCGGGGTCGGCGGCGGCCTTCGCGGGGGCGGCGGGCAGCCGGTACATGAGTCCGGGCAGCGGCTCCACGAGCCCGTCCGAGACCAGCCCGTCGAGCGCGCGGGCCCGCTGTACGGGCTCCTCCCAGACGGTGTCGAGGACGGACTGCGGCACGGCGCCGACCGCCTCGCGCAGCACCGCGAGGAGCTTGCCGCGCACCTGGCGGTCCGTCCCGGCGTACGTCTGCCCGCGCCGCGGAGGCCCCTCGTGAGGGGGCTTCCCGGCCAGCCGCCACGCGCACAGCCCGGCCACCGGACAGTTCCCGCAGTCCGGGCTCTTGGCCGTGCACACCAGCGCCCCGAGCTCCATGGAGGCCGCCGCCCAGCGGGCCGCGGTGTCCTCGTCCTCGGGCAGCAGGGCCCGCGCCAGGCGGCGCTCGGCGGCGGTCGTGGCGTTCGGCGGGTACTCGACCCCGGTCGCGGTGCGCGCGAAGACCCGGCGCACGTTGGTGTCGAGGACCGCGTGCCGCTGCCCGTACGCGAAGGAGGCCACGGCGGCCGCCGTGTACTCGCCGATCCCGGGCAGCGCCAGCAACTGCGCGTGCTCGCGCGGTACGTCGCCCCCGTGCCGCTCCGTTATGGCGACGGCCGCGCCGTGCAGGCGCAGGGCCCGGCGCGGGTAGCCGAGGCGGCCCCACGCGCGGACGGCCTCACCCGGGGCGTCGGCGGCGAGGTCGGCGGGCCGGGGCCAGCGGGCGAGCCACTGCTCGTAGACCGGCAGGACCCGGTTGACGGGGGTCTGCTGGAGCATGAACTCGCTGACCATCACCCCCCAGGGGCCGGCCTCGGGGCGGCGCCAGGGCAGGTCGCGGGCGTGTGCTTCGAACCACGCGATGACGGGGGAGTGCAGCGCGGTGGTGGGAATGGTTGCAGTCATGGCAGACGGCATCCTGACACGTTTCGGGCCCGCGGGCTGCCGTGTCGATCCCCGGCGCCGGGGATGGGCGGGTGTCAGCGGGCGGGGTCCGGACCGGTGAGCAGGACGGCCGTGCGGCCGCCGCTCGTCCGGACGGCGGTGACGACCCTGGTCGCCGGGCCGGCGAGCGCGAGCGCGGCGAGCGCGGCGAGGCTCGCGCCCAGCAACAGGCCCATGGCCACGTCGTGCGGGTAGTGGACGCCGACGAAGACGCGCGAGAAGGCCATCAGCAGGGCCAGCGGCAGGGTCAGCAGCACGAGCCCCCGGACGGCGAGCGCCAGGGCCACGGCCGCGGCGCCCGCGATGGTGGAGTGATTGCTGGGGAAGGACCAGTCGCCGGTGGCCGGGCACCTGATCAGCGAGGCCGCGGCCCCGGCCACGGCCCGGCAGGGGCGCTCCTCGTCGACGCTGGACTTCACCAGCTCGGAGGCGACGTAGGCCAGGGCGGTGACGAAGGGGGCGAGCACCGCGAGCGCCACCGCGCGGGGGTCGCGGGCGCCACGTGAGCGCCACCACACGGCTATGAAGAGCGCGCCGAAGACGAGCAGCCCGTACTCCGTCCAGAACTCGAACGCCGACTGCACCCAGGCGGGGGTCGCGTGGGCGAAATCGGTGACGTCGAGGTAGAGGCCGGAGCTGTCCATGGTGACCGAAGGTACCGAAATCGGAATAACGTCTTCATCAGCCTCCCGGCCGATTTCCGGCGCCCCCGGATCACCCCGCAGGATGATCATCGGCAAAACAAGCCGAGTGCGCGGCATGTGGGGCACTGATCGTGCCGGGAACTCTCGTAAGGTTCCGTCCGTGGGATCTCTGCGCAATCCGGTCGGGCCGCTCCCCTCCTCCATCTACTGGCGACGGAGGGCTGTGCTGGCGTCCGTTGCCGCGCTCCTCGCGATGCTCGCCGTATGGACCGTCAGTTCCGGTGCGGGCAAGTCGAGTACCAACGGCAAGGGCCAGGGCGGCTCCGGTCCCGTCACCCAGATCACCCCGGGCCCCTCGGGTTCCGGTCCGGCGATCAGTCAGGCCCCGGGCGGGCGCGGCGAGTCGGGCTCCGGCGGCACCGGCACGGGCTCCGGCACCGGCACGGGCTCCGGCCCCGGTGCGAGCCCCGGCACGGGCAAGAACGGCGAACCGGGTTCCGAGCCCGGCGCCGCGGACCAGGGCGGGACGGGCTCTTCCGGCGGCGCCGGCGCGGGCCAGGTCGTACCCGGGGACTCGCCGGTGCCCACGTGCGCGCCCGGCGCGCTGCAGTGGGAGGTCAAGAGCGTGAAGAACGAGTACGAGCCGAGCGAGAAGCCGCGCCTCGAACTCCTCGCGCGCAATGTCTCGGGCACGACCTGCAAGGTCGATCTCGGCCCGAAGCAGGCGGTGCTGACGATCACCCAGGCGAGCAACGCCAAGCCGGTCTGGTCCTCCGCGGACTGCCCGACGGGCGCGGGCAACGTCTTCTACCGGGTGCCCTCGCAGGGCGAGACCACGCAAGGCCTGGAGTGGGACCGCCACTTCAGCGAGCCGACCCAGTGCCAGTCGCCTCCGGCGGGGACGGCGGCGGCGGACACCTACGTGGTCGAGGTCAAGTCCCCCGGCATGCCGGTGGCCCGGACCTCGTTCGTCCTGAAGCCGGAGTAACGGGCGCGGCGCCGCCGAAGCCGGCCTTCACCCGTGCGCAGCGCACGGTGCGAATCGGAGGGGATGGATTGCCCGCAGGGCAATTCCAGCCCCTCCGGCGTTCGGGGGGCGGGGTCCGGGGCGGCGCCCCGGGAGCGGCGCCCAGCCGCACCCGCGGAGCGAGGCCGCAGGCTAGACGTACCGCTCCAGGATGGAGGACTCCGCCAGCCGGGACAGCCCCTCGCGGACACTGCGCGCACGGGCTTCGCCGACACCGTCGACCGTCTGCAGGTCGTCCACCGACGCCGCGAGGAGCTTCTGCAGCCCGCCGAAGTGCTCGACCAGCCGCTCGATGATCGCCCCCGGCAGCCGCGGCACCTTCGCCAGCAGCCGGTACCCGCGCGGGGACACCGCGGAGTCCAGGGTCTCCGGCGAGCCCGTGTACCCCAGAGCCTTCGCCACGATCCCCAGCTCCAGCAGCTCCGGATGCGTCAGCGCGTCCAGCGCCGGCAGCGCCTCCTCCACCGTGCGGGAACGCTTCGCCGTCGGCTCCGGCACGTAGTCCCGGATAACGAGCTCCCGCTCCTGCTCGATCCCGACCGTCAGCTCGTCGAGCTGGAGCGAGAGCAGCCGGCCGTCCGTGCCGAGCTCCACCACGTACTCCGCGATCTCCGTCGCGATGCGCCGCACCATTTCCAGCCGCTGCGCCACCGCCGTGACGTCGCGGACCGTCACCAGGTCCTCGATCTCCAGCGCGGACAGCGTCCCGGCGACCTCGTCCAGGCGGAGCTTGTACCGCTCCAGCGTGGCCAGCGCCTGGTTCGCCCGCGACAGGATCGCCCCGGACTCCTCCAGCACGCGCCGCTCGCCGTCCACGTACAGCGCGATCAGCCGCATCGACTGCGAGACCGACACCACCGGGAAACCGCACTGCTTCGATACCCGGTCCGCGGTCCGGTGCCGGGTGCCCGTCTCCTCCGTGTGGATCGACGCGTCGGGCACCAGCTGGACGCCCGCCCGCAGGATCTTGGTGATGTCCTTGTCCAGGATCAGCGCGCCGTCGAGCTTGCACAGCTCGCGCAGCCGGGTCGCCGTGAACTCCACGTCCAGGACGAAACCGCCCGTGCACATGGCCTCGACCGACTTGTCCATACCGAGGACGATGAGCCCTCCGGTGTTGCCGCGAACGATCCGTTCGAGCCCGTCACGCAGGGGCTGACCAGGTGCGACCGCACTCAGCGAGGCGCGCATCATGGCCTCCTGCTTGGAGCTCGCGCCCGACTTTCCGGATGCTGCTGCCCCGTCCTTGGCTGCCACTGCACTCCTCCGGTCGCGGGATGTACCGCCTGCGTACGGCCGGGCGGACCATCCCGAAGTCTACCGGCGCGCCCCCGGCGCCCGTCGTGCCTTGGCACGGCCGGGCCGGGGAGCACCCCGTCCGGGCCCGCTGACCTGCTGTTCGTGCAGTTCGCGGGGCCCGGCTAGCCGGCGGGCTGCTCCTTCGCCGGTGTGCGCGACCGCCCGCGCGGCAGGACGCGCAGGGCGTCGCCCATGTCGGCGACCTCGGTCACCTTCATGCCCGCCGGCACCTTCCCCGGGTCCACCGGCACCAGCGCGTGCGTGAAGCCCAGCCGGTACGCCTCCGCGAGCCGCCGCTGCACGCCCGTCACGCGCCGGACCTCGCCCGCGAGCCCGACCTCCCCGATGGCCACCAGGTTCTTCGGGAGCGGTACGTCGCTGGCGGCCGAGGCCAGGGCCAGCGCGACGGCCAGGTCGGCGGCCGGCTCGGTCAGCTTCACGCCGCCCACGGTGGCGGTGTAGATGTCCCGCTTGCCGAGGGCCGTGATCCGCCCGCGCTGCTCCAGCACCGCCAGCATCATCGAGACGCGCGAGGTCTCCAGACCGGAGGTGGTCCGGCGCGGCGAGGGGATCTGCGAGTCCACCGTCAGCGCCTGCACCTCGGCGACGAGCGGGCGCTTGCCCTCCAGGGTCACCGTCAGGCAGGTGCCGGGGACGGCCTCGGCACGGCGGGTCAGGAACAGCCCGCTCGGGTCGGCGAGCCCGTTGATGCCCTCGTCGGTGAGCTCGAAGCAGCCGACCTCGTCCGTGGTGCCGTACCGGTTCTTCACCCCGCGTACGAGGCGCAGCCGCGCGTGCCGGTCGCCCTCGAAGCTCAGCACCACGTCGACCAGGTGTTCCAGCAGCCGGGGACCGGCGATCGCCCCGTCCTTGGTGACGTGGCCGACGAGCAGCGTGGACATCCCGCGCTCCTTGGAGGCCCGGATCAGCGCCCCGGCGACCTCCCGGACCTGCGCCATGCCGCCGGGCGCGCCGTCGATCTCCGGGGAGGCGACCGTCTGGACGGAGTCCATGATCAGCAGCGAGGGCTTCACCGCGTCGAGGTGCCCGAGCACGGCGGAGAGATCGGTCTCGGCGGCCAGGAAGAGGTGCTCGCTGAGCGCGTTGATCCGGTCGGCCCGCAGCCGCACCTGGCTCGCCGACTCCTCGCCCGTGACGTACAGCGTCCGGTGCTCGTCGGAGGCGGCCTTCGCCGCGACGTCGAGCAGCAGCGTGGACTTGCCGACACCCGGCTCGCCCGCGAGCAGGACGACCGCGCCGGGGACCAGCCCGCCGCCCAGCACCCGGTCCAGCTCGCCCACGCCCGTGCTGCGCGCGGTCGCCGTCCGCACGTCGACCTGCCCGATCGGCACGGCGGCCGTGGTGACCCGGCCCGCCGCGGTGGTGCGCACGGCGGGGGCGCCGCCGAGCTCCTCGACGGTGCCCCAGGCCTGGCACTCGGGGCACCGGCCGAGCCACTTGGCGGTGGAGTACCCGCACTCGGTACAGCGGTAGGACGGCCGGTCCTTGGCGGATGAACGAGATGTACGGGCAGCCATGCGGCCCACCGTAGCCGCCGCCACCGACAGCCCTCCCCGACCGGTCCCCGCGGGGGCCTGCGGGCGGTCCCGAAGTCGCTCCGGCAGGCGGCTCGGCAGGTGGCCCGGCAGTCGGTCCGGAGTCGGTCCGGAGTCGGTCCGGTAGTCGGTCCGGCAGTCGGTCCCGCGCACGCCGTGGCGTGCACCGTCAGGGCAGCCGTCAGCACCGTGCCGATCTGTTCACCCGTAAGGGCTAAAAGTGGTGAAGGCTTCCGGAGCGCCACCGGCGCGCCGCCTACGGTCACCAAGTGACCAGCAGCAACCAGGGACACCCCGCACCGCGCACCGGCGCACACCGGGCGCACGGGCGCACGCCCCCCGAGGGGACCAGGGTGGAGCAGCCGCCACCGTTCCGGTACGAGCCCTACCTGGACGGGCTGTTCACGTACTGCCTCTCGGTCCTGTGCGACCACGACACCGCCACCGACGTGCTCGGCGAGGTCCTCGCCGTCGCGAACAGGCATCCCGGCCGCTGCCCCGACGAGGGGGACCGGCGGGCCTGGCTGTACGCCCTCGCACGCTGGGCCTGCCTGCGCAGGCTCGCCGAGCGACGGCGCACGCGCTACGGATACGGGGGAGCGCATTCCGCCCGGCGTGCACCGGAGCACACGGACGCCCACCGCGCGCCGGGTCCCGCGACGGCGAGCGCCGACGCGAACGCGGCGGCCAACGTGGCGGCGTACGCCGGTGCGGCCGCCCGCTCGGGCGGTCCGCCCACCCCCGACGGCCACGGCAGCGCTGTGGGCCCGGCGGGGCTCTCGGGCCCCGCGGGTCACGGCGGTCACGACGGTCTTGACGTGTACGCCTACCGCCGCACCGAGCTCGCCCGCCTCGCCTGGCCGGAGGCCGCCGGAACCACCCCCGAGCAGCGCGAGGCACTCGAACTCGCCGTCCGCCACCGCCTCGGCGTCCCCGAACTCGCCGCCGTCCTCGGTACGCCCCCGGCCGCCGCCCGCGAGCTGCTCACCGGCGCCGCCTGCGAGGTGGAACGCACCCGCGCCGCCCTCGCCGTCGTGGAGACGGGCAACTGCCCGACCGTGTCCCGGCTCACCGGAGACGACGGGGAGGGCGGGGGAGACGGGAACCTCCTCCTCTCCTCCTCCCTGCGCGCCGAGCTCGTCCGCCACGTCGACGACTGCCCGCGCTGCCGCCGCGTCGCCGAACGCGTGGGCGCCGGCGGTCCCTGGCCCAGCTCGGGGGGCGTCAACACCGCCGCCCTGCCGCTGGTCCCGGCCCCGCGCCCCTCCGTGCACGCCGCGATGCTCCGCTCCGGCGGCCGCCGGGGCGCCGGGACCGGCCCGCGGTTCGACCGCACCGGCTTTCCGATGGACCCCAAGGACCGCGTCGCCCGCCGCGAGCGGCTGCGCGCCCGCGCCGTGACCACCACCGTCGTCGCCACCGTCGTCGCGGCCCCGGTGCTGGCCCTGTGGGCGGCCTACCGGGGCGCCCCGAACACCGGGGAACCCGTGGGCAACGGCGCCACGCGCATCTCCGCGAGCGAGGCGGAACTCCCGCAGGCCCGTACCGACGGCCGCCCGCTGACGGCGTACGAGAACGCGGGCAACGCCGCCGTCACCACCGCCGGCACCGGCTTCGCCCCGTCCGCAGCCACCCCCGACGTCTCCGTGGAGGTCATCAGCAGCGGGGCGCCGAGCTCCGCCCCCGGCGCCCCGGGCCGGCTCACCGCGGCCGCCTCCACCCACGGGTCGACCACCCTGCTCACCCTCACCGCTTCGGGCGGCGCCCCGGTCGACTGGCGGCTGTGGTCCGACGCCCCGTGGCTCCGCGCGAGCACGACCTCGGGTCGGCTGGAGCCAGGAGAATCGGTCACCCTGCGGATCACCGTGGACTCCGCGGCCCAGCCCGTAGGGGCCTGGAGCGCCCGCGTCGGGGTGGACCCGGGCGGCGCGGTGATCTCCATCAGGGGCCGGGGCCGCCCGGCACCCACCCCGCCCGGCCCGGAGCCCACGGCGACACCGACTCCGACGCCGACACCCACCCCGACTCCGACGCCGACCCCCACGCCCACTCCGACGCCGACGCCGACCCCGACACCGACCCCGAGCCCCTCGGACGGGGCGACCCCGGAGCCGGAGCCGACCCCGGCCCCGGCCCCGTAGCGCTGCGGCCTACGGCGCGGGCGGCGGGTCGGCCGGGTGCGGGGCCATCGGCAGCAGCGAGGCGAGCCGCGCCTCGCAGAGCCGTACGAGCTCCTCGTACGCCTCCTTGCCCATCAGCTCCGTCAGCTCGGCGCGGTACGACACGTACACCGGCTGTCCGGCGCCGTGGGCGGAGGTGGCCGAGGTGCACCACCAGTGCAGGTCGTGGCCGCCCGGACCCCAGCCGCGCCGGTCGTACTCGCCGATCGACACCTGGAGGACGCGGGTGTCGTCGGGCCGGTCGATCCAGTCGTAGGTCCGCCGGATGGGCAGCTGCCAGCACACGTCCGGCTTGGTCTCCAGCGGCTCCTGGCCGCTGCGCACCGCCAGGATGTGCAGGGAACAGCCGGCCCCCGCCGGGAAACCCGGCCGGTTCAGGAAGATGCAGGCACCGTCCCAGCGACGGGTCTGCTTCTCCCCGTCGTCGTCGTGCTGCGTCCACCCGGTCTCGCTGCCGACGTCGTGGAACTGCCACAGCTCCGGCGTCAGCCGCGCCACGTTCTCGGCGACCCGCTTCTCGTCGTCCTCGTCGGAGAAGTGCGCGCCGAGCGTGCAGCAGCCGTCGTCCGCGCGGCCCGCCGCAATGCCCTGGCAGCCGCTGCCGAAGATGCAGGTCCAGCGGGAGGTGAGCCAGGTGAGGTCGCAGCGGAAGACCTGCTCCTCATCGGCGGGGTCGGGGAACTCCACCCAGGCCCGAGGGAAGTCGAGCCCCTTCTCGTCCGCCTCGGCGCGCTTGGCGGCCTTGCCGACCTTGGTCCTGGACTTGTTGGCCTTCTTCGTATTTGGCACAAACCCCAGCCTAAACGCCCCTCACTCCACCCCTACGCCTTTGGACCAGTAGCGTTTCCCCCCATGAGACTCGGTGTCCTTGATGTGGGTTCGAACACGATCCATTTGCTGGTGGTGGACGCGCACCCCGGTGCGCGCCCCCTGCCCGCGCACTCGCACAAGGTGGAGCTGCGGCTGGCGGAGCTGCTCGACGAGCACGGCGCGGTGACGCCCGAGGGCGTCGAGCGGCTGGTCTCCGTCATCGGCGGAGCGGTGCAGGCCGCGGAGGACAAGGGGTGCGAGGACGTACTCCCCTTCGCGACGAGCGCGGTGCGGGAAGCCACGAACGCCGACGAGGTCCTCTCCCGGGTCAGGTGCGAGACGGGCGTGGACCTCCCCGTCCTCAGCGGCGACGACGAGGCCCGCCTGACGTTCCTCGCGGCGCGGCGCTGGTTCGGCTGGTCGGCGGGCAAGCTCCTGCTCCTCGACATCGGCGGGGGCTCGCTGGAGATCGCGTACGGCATCGACGAGGACCCGGACGCGGCGGTCTCGCTCCCCCTGGGCGCCGGACGCCTCACGTCGGGCTGGCTCCCGGGCGACCCGCCGGACCCGGCGGACGTCCGCGCCCTGCGCCGCCACGTACGGGCCCAGATCGCCCGCACGGTCGGCGAGTTCAGCCGCTTCGGCCCGCCGGACCACGTGGTGGCCACGTCGAAGACCTTCAAGCAGCTGGCCCGGATCGCGGGCGCGGCCCGCTCCGCGGAGGGCCTCTACATCCAGCGGGACCTGACCCGGAAGTCCCTGGAGGAGTGGGTCCCGAGGCTGGCGGCGATGACCACCGCCCAGCGCTCCACCCTCCCCGGCGTCTCCGAGGGCCGATCCAACCAGCTCCTCGCCGGGGCGCTGGTCGCGGAGGGCGCGATGGACCTCCTCGGCGTCGAGTCCCTCGAGGTCTGCCCCTGGGCCCTGAGGGAGGGCGTGATCCTCCGCCGCCTGGACCACCTCGGAAGGTCCACCCCCGTCGGGGGGTGAGACAGCTGTCTGCTGTCTGCTGTGCGGCGCCGTTGCCGGGGACCGGTCCCCGGGCCCCTGCGCCTCAAACGCCGGCGGGGCTGGGTTTGGCTGGGGTCCGGCTGTGGGTGCGGCGCCGTTGCCGGGGGTCGGCTGCGGGTGGGCCGG
>NZ_JBEXPT010000086.1:0-29086 GCF_040612195.1 Streptomyces sp. NPDC006450
GTCGCCGACGCCGCCGCTCCGGTGGCGGAGGAGGCTCCGGTCAAGCCGAAGCGCACCCGCACCCGCAAGGTCGCGGCCGTCGCCCCGGAGGCTCCGGCCGCCGAGGCCGCCGCTGCGGCCGAGGAGGCTCCGGCCAAGCCGAAGCGCACGCGGACCCGCAAGGCCGTCGCCGCGGTGGAGACCCCGGAGGCGTAACGCCCTGCCGATGGCCCCGGTCCCCTGTCGAGGGGGCCGGGGCCATCGGCGTACCCGGGCCCGGGCGGAGCTCCCGTACGGGCGTACGGGCCGGTAACCTCGGGCCATGAGCAAGCCGCCGACCCTGACGCTCCCGCCCGCAGCCCGCGCGTACCGGCTGGCCACGGCCCGCGGCGAGTTCGCCGTGCACGAGGCCGTGCCCGGCGGGCCGGCCCGCGGTACCGCCCTGCTGGTGCCCGGCTACACCGGCAGCAAGGAGGACTTCATCGGCCTCCTCGGGCCGCTGACCGCCGCCGGATACCGGGTGGTCGCCGTCGACGGCCGCGGCCAGCACGAGAGCGGCGGCCCGCGCGCGCAGGCCCCGTACACCCTGGCGGAACTGGCGCAGGACGTCCTCGCGCAGACGGCCGCCCTGGACGCGGCCGGTCCGGTGCACCTGCTCGGGCATTCGCTGGGCGGGCTGATCGTCCGGGCGGCCGTGGTCCGCGATCCGGCCCCGTACGCCAGCCTGACGCTGCTCAGCAGCGGCCCGGGCGCGGTCTGCGCGGACCAGCAGGGCCGTACGAAGCTGCTGATCTCGGCGCTGGAGGCGATGGGCGACGACATGGACGGCATCTGGGCGGCCATGCGCGCCATGGATCCGCGTGACGCGCCCCCCGAGGACCCGGCCCTCGCGGCCTTCCTGCGCGCCCGCTGGCTGGGCACGCTGCCCGAGCAGCTGATCGTCACCGGCCGGGCGCTAATCGAGGAACCGGACCGGATCGACGACCTCGCCGCCGCGGCGCCCGGGCTGGCGAAGCTGGTGCTGTCCGGGGAGTCGGACCCGGTGTGGCCGGTGTCGGAGATGGACGCGATGGCGCGCCGGCTGGGCGCGGCGCGGGTGGTGGTCCCGGGGACGGAACACTCTCCGAACGCCGAGGACCCGCAGGCCACGGCGGCGGCGCTGGCGGCGTTCTGGGCGGCCTGCGAGAGGTCCTCCGCCGAGGTCTCCGACGTCTCCGGTACCCGTTAGTAGTTAGACAAGGAAAAAATTTCCTTAGCGTAGGGAATGTTTGCGGCTTACACTTCGTTAACCCTGTACAAGGAAGAACACTGACGAAGGGAGAAGCCCCATGCGCTTCGAGATTCTGCGCCTGGACGACGTCGACGGATCTGCCGTGGACAGCACCGTCGTGGACGCGGCCTCCGTCAACCGGATCGTGCAGCAGGCCGCGGCCATTGGCCAGCGCATCCTGATCCGACCGGCCGAGACCGTGTCCAACTGACCGTGTCCAACTGACCGTGTCCAACTGATCGCGTCCACCTGACGACGGCGCCCCGCGCCGCATGCTCCGAACGCCCCCGCACCGATCCGGTGCGGGGGCGTTCGCATGCGCGGCGGGTGGCGCTACGCGGTCTGGATCACCTGGAGCACGCCGTTGATGATCTGCTGGACCGCGATCGCGGACAGCATCATGCCCGCCAGGCGCGTCACGAGGACCACTCCCCCGTCCTTGATCACGCGGATGATGACGAGCGAATAGCGCATCACCACCCACAGCACGACGTGCATCGCGACGATCGCGGCCCACACCGAGACCTGACCGGTGAGCCCGTCGGCCTTCTGCACGGCCAGGATCACCGAGACGATCGCGCCGGGCCCTGCGAGCAGCGGCATGCCGAGGGGGACGAGCGCGACGTTCACGTCCTTGGTCTGCTTCGGCTCGTCGGTCTTGCCGGTGAGCAGGTCGAGCGCGATGAGCAGGAGCAGCAACCCGCCCGCGATCATCAGGGCCGGCACGGAGACGTGCAGGTAGTCGAGGATCTGCTGACCGCAGAGGCCGAAGACGGCGATGACGCCGAAGGCGACGCAGACGGCCTGCCAGGCCATGCGGCGCTGCACCTTGGCGGGGCGGCCGGAGGTCAGCGCGAGGAAGATGGGCGTGATCCCCGGAGGGTCCATAATCACAAAAAGCGTGAGAAAGAGGGATCCGAAGACGGCGAAATCGAGCACAGTGATGCCTTGCAGGAGAGGGGTGTCACGAAAAGAAGGGGCAGCTCAGGAGGGCGGCGGCAGTGGTCAGCCGCGTACGCGCCCACCGGCGCCGGGGACCGGGAACGCCCCGGTGGCACGGCGGGTGATCTCGCCGTAGATCTCGGGGTCGGTCGTGTACTCCCCGAGGCGGCAGGTCTTGCGGCTGCCGTGGTAGTCGCTGGACCCGGTGGTCAGCAGGCCGAGGTCGCCTGCCAGGCCGCGCAGGCGCGCGCGGGTGGCGGCGTCGTGGTCCATGTGGTCGACCTCGATGCCGTCGAGACCGGCCGACGCGAGGGCGGCTATCGCGCTCTCGGGCACGCAGGTGCCCCGCTTGACGGCGGCGGGATGGGCGAAGACGGTGACCCCGCCGGCCGCCTTGACCAGACGGATCGCGTCGAAGGGGTCGAGCTCGTGCTTCTCGGCGTAGGCGCGGCCGCCGTCGGCGAGCCACTCCGCCGTGAAGGCGTCCGACACGGTGGGCACGACGCCCAGCTCGACGAGCGCCGCGGCGATGTGCGGGCGTCCCACGGAGCCCTCACCGGCGATCCGGGCCACCTGCTCCCAGGTGATGTCCACCCCGAGGCCCTGGAGCTTGCCGATCATGGCCTGCGCGCGCGGGACGCGGTCGTCGCGTACGAGCTCCCGCTCACGGTAGAGCTCGGGCTCCTCGGGGTCGAAGAGGTACGCCAGCATGTGCATGCCGATGCCGTCGAGACGGCAGCTCAGCTCGGCCCCGGTGACCAGGGTCAGGCCCTGGGGCAGCGCGTCGACGGCCTCGCGGTACCCGGCGACGGTGTCGTGGTCGGTGAGCGCCACCACGTCGAGCCCCGCACCGGCGGCATTGCGCACCAGCTCGGCAGGGGTGTCCGTACCGTCCGAGGCCGTGGAGTGGGCGTGCAGATCGATGCGCACAGCCGAACTCCAGGGTTCACACGCGGACGGGGGACGCTCCAGGATACCGTCCGCGTTTCCCCGCCCGACCGCCCGTACCGCGTCTCGCCGCCGGACGGGCCCGACTGGTCCGCCGGACGCGGTCCGGCGCAGCGCCGCGAGGCCGGCGGGGCGCCCCCCGCGCCGAGCCGCGCGAGCGGCGCGTCAAGGGGACAGGATGCGGGGGCTCAGGGCGCCGCAGGGCAGCAGCTCCACCTCGGCTCCCGCGTCGCGCAAATCGGTCAGGACCAGCTCGTCGTACATCAGCAGGCCCGACTGCTCCGGCCAGACGATCGCCCACAGCCACAGCCCGCGCGCCTCACCGGCGAAGACGGCCCGGTCGTCGGGTACGCCGGTGACGTGCCACAGGGGCGTCGGGCGCCCGGCGGCGACCACCTTGGCGTGCGGCGGGGCGGAGACGTTCATGTAGCGGCCCGGGTCGGGGGCGTCGAGACCGGCGAACCGCGCGCCCAGGCCGACGCCCAGCTCCTCGGCGATCAGCAGCAGCTCGCCGATGCCGCCGAGCGGCCCGGGACCCGAGCAGGCCACGGCGGTGGCCCGGCCGCCGCTGCGGTCGTCACCGGCGGAGGCGATCCCGGTGAACAGCCAGCCGACGGGAAGCGGCCAGGGCATCCAGACCGGTACCTGTGCCCGGTTCACCACGACGCCCAGACCTTCGACGCTCGGCGGGATCACGGGCTGCAGGGGATGGACGGTGCCGTGCACCGCGCACTGCCAGGAGTCGGCGAAAAGACCGGGCGCCCTGACCCGGCCACCACACTTCGGGCAACTCGGTTCGCCCCTCATAAGAAGCCACGCTCCTCCCCGCCGCGCGCCCCGTCAAGATGCGATCACCCGTCCGGGCGGCCGGGCGGCCGGATGCTCAGTCCAGTGCGACTGCCGTACGCAGAGGGTCCCGCAGATCCGTGCCGCGCGCGAGCCAGCGTTCCTGCAGGGCGGCGGCGCCGTGGACCCTCTTCCACGCCGCCTCGTTCGCCGTCATCGGCAGCAGGGGGAAGAAGGAGACGGGGTCCATGGGGTCGTCCAGGACGACGTCCTCGACCAGTCCGCCGGGCTCCCCCACGAGCACGGAGGTGAACGGCGCCCCGTCCCACAGGGGTTCGCCCACGTCCAGTGAGGCGCCGGGCGCCACGACGAGCCCTTCCACCTGGGGCGACGCCGCCAGCACGGCCAGCGGCCGCAGCAGCTTGTCGGTGGGCGCGAGCCCGCCCCGTACGGTCAGCACGAGTTCCGCGCGCGGGCCGCGGACCGGGTCGGAGACCACCGCCGTCGGGTCGGTCATCGGTTGGGCGGACATGCCGAGGGTCGCGTACCGCACGAGGTCGCCCTCGGTGAAGCGGAGGACTTCGAAGCGGTCGGTGCCCAGGAAGGTGACGGCGGCGCGGGCGTCGGGTTCGCCGAGCGCGGCGCGCAGCCGGGCTTCCACAAGGGCCAGAATTTCTGCCATGGAGCGAGCATAGAACTCGTATCAGCCGGGTAAAGGGCGGGTCTTGACCATCCGTCGGCTGATATCGTTGACCGCTGGTCGGGGACGCTCTCAGAAGAGAAGTTTCAGTGCCCCGGCGACAGGACGTCCCTTACGGGGGACCGGCCGGAGGAGGTGGGGCTGCGGTGCATCGAAGTCGATCGCACAGTACGTGCGGTACTCATCGCTCTTCCCCTTCACTGCCGGGCGCGCCGCGCCCCCTTTGATCCGCACTCCAGGATCAGTCGAAGAGCGACGGAAGAACTGTGTCCTCCCGTCCTGATCCTTCCGCCTGCCCGCCCGGCCTGCCGACCGGGTGAGCGTGCCGTCCGGAAGGACCTCCCACCCGTACGGTCCGCAGCCGTGCGCGCGAAGGAGCCTGCCATGTCGATGCTGCCCTACCTCCGTGCCGCCGTCCGCCCCGCGCTGCGCAGGTCCACCCCGGCACAGCCCGGCTACGACACCACCCGCGACCCGTCCGCGATCAGCGCGGTGGTCGACTGCGCCGTCTACCGCGACGGGCGGCGCGCCGTGCGCGGACACGGGGCCTCCTGTCTGACGCCCCGTGAGGCGCTCCGCGAGGTCCGCGAGGACGGCGGTTTCGCGTGGATCGGCCTGCACGAGCCGACGGAGGCCGAGTTCGCGGGGATCGCCGCCGTGTTCGGGCTGCACCCGCTCGCCGTGGAGGACGCGGTGCACGCGCACCAGCGGCCGAAGCTGGAGCGCTACGACGACACCCTCTTCACCGTCTTCAAGACGATCCACTACGTCGAGCACGCCGAACTCACCGCCACCAGCGAGGTGGTGGAGACCGGCGAGGTGATGTGCTTCACCGGCCCCGACTTCGTCATCACCGTCCGGCACGGCGGCCACGGCTCCCTCAAGGGCCTGCGCCACCGCCTCCAGGCCGACCCGGCCCTGCTCGCCAAGGGCCCGTCCGCCGTCCTGCACTCCCTCGCCGACCACGTGGTCGACGGGTACATCGCCGTCGCCGCGGCCGTGCAGGACGACATCGACGAGGTGGAGAGCGAGGTCTTCGCCGCCCCCGCCAAGGGCGCGGCGCGCGGCGGCGACGCGGGCCGCATCTACCAGCTCAAGCGCGAGGTGCTGGAGTTCAAGCGGGCCGTCTCCCCGCTGCTGCGGCCCATGGAGCTGCTCAGCGAGCGCCCGATGCGGCTGGTGGAGCCCGACATCCAGAAGTACTTCCGCGACGTCGCCGACCACCTGGCCCGCGTGCACGAGCAGGTCGTCGGCTTCGACGAGCTGCTGAACTCCATCCTCCAGGCCAACCTGGCGCAGGCGACCGTCGCGCAGAACGAGGACATGCGCAAGATCACCTCCTGGGCGGCGATCATCGCCGTGCCCACGATGATCTGCGGGGTGTACGGGATGAACTTCGAGCACATGCCGGAGCTCCAGTGGCGCTACGGCTATCCGATGGTGATGGCCGCCATCGCCGGGACCTGCTTCACCATCCACCGAGCCCTGCGCCGTCACGGCTGGCTGTGACCGCGCACTGGCTGTGAGCCCGTACCGGGCGCTGGCTACCCTGTGCGCATGACTCTCAGCGCGCTCGATCTGGCCCTCGTCGAGGAGGCCACCAAGAAGTCCGGCCTCATCTGGGTCCGCGGCTCCGGGGCCGACCGCGGCCTGTGGCACGCCTGGGTGGACGGCGCGGCGCACGTGCTCGGCGACGGGCCCGGGGAGCAGCCGTTCCCGGGGCTCGCGGACGGGGCGGCGGCCGAGGTGACCGTGCGCAGCAAGGACAAGGGCGGCCGGCTCGTCGCGTGGACGGCGACCGTACGCGAGCTCGTGCCCGGCAGCGAGCCGTGGGAGGCAGCGGTGGCCGAGCTCAAGGGCAAGCGGCTCAACGCGCCCGACTCCGCCGAGATGACCGAACGCTGGGCGCGCGAGTGCCGACTGCTGCGCCTGGAGCCGGAGTCGGTCCGGGAGTCCCTCCCCGGGGGTTCGCTCGCGGCGGCTCCGCTGGGCTCCCCGGCGACGACCCGGCAGCCGATCCCGGCCGGGCTGCCGAAGCTGCTGCTGAAGCGGAAGAAGAAGACGGCCTAGCCCTGCGGGTTGGCGCCCTGGCCGGAGCCGCCCGGCTGCTCCTTGGTCGTGGGCAGCTCGGAACCGTAGTCCACCGTCTGGTCCGGCGCGGGCGCGGTCAGTTCGACCGGCGCGCCCCATTCCGCGAGGGTCACCCGGCCGGCGCCGCCCGCGCGTTCCATCAGGAGCGGGTAGGGGGTGCCCTCCAGGGAGACCGAGAGCTTGCCGCCCTTGCCCTTGTCCGCCGAGACCTGCACGGCCCGCGTGGGCCCGACCTTGGTGTAGTCCTCGCCCTTGCTGAGCTTGCCTTCGAGCCCGAGCAGCCCGTCGAGCATGACCTGCATGTCGGTGAACCCGCGGAACTGCTTGTACGAGGGGTCGCCCTCGGGCACCTTGACGAACTTGTCGCCGAGCTTGCCGGCCGCCTCGGACTGGCCCCAGAACGCGGCGCCCGCCTTGAGGTAGAGCTGCTCCCCGACCCGCAGCAGCTGGAAGGTGGTGTCGTCGTGGGACTTCACCTCGCCGGAGCCGCCGTCCGCCCCGAGCCGCATGTCCAGGGTGAAGGACTTGCCTCCGCTGACGAGCGTGCCGGAAAGGTGGACCGACTGCGCCCCGGTGACGGCCGACTTCGCCCGGTCCTCGATCTGGTCGGCGGACAGTTTGCCGACCCCGTTCGTCCCCTCGTCGGGATCCGCCCCGCACCCCGTGCCGACGACGGCCAGGCCCGCGCAGAGGGCACTGACGAAGGCGGCCCGGCGCAGCCGCGGGGCGGGGAAATAGGCGGTCACGGGCAGGGGTCCCTCTCGTTGCGTGGCGAGCAGCTGGCAGCGTACCCGCCCGTACGCGGGCCTCCGCGCGGCCCCCGTGCCCAGCTCGTGGGGACGCGCGTACGGGCACAGCGGGGCGCCCGGGGGACGCTCGGGCGGACGGCCCCACCAGGAGGTTGCGTGCGGTACGGGCTAACCTGAGGGCGGCAGTACCGGTGATCGACGGATGACGCAGCTCGTAGGAGGCGCTCGGATGGCGGCAGGCGCCCCACGGATCTTCGTCTCGCATCTGTCGGGTGTGCCCGTCTTCGACCCCAACGGCGACCAGGTGGGCCGGGTGCGCGACCTCGTCGCGATGCTCCGCGTGGGCGGCCGGCCGCCCCGGTTGCTCGGCCTGGTGGTCGAGGTGGTCAGCCGGCGCCGGATCTTCCTGCCCATGACCCGGGTGACGGGCGTCGAGTCCGGCCAGGTGATCACCACGGGCGTGGTCAACATGCGGCGCTTCGAGCAGCGCCCCACCGAGCGGCTGATCCTCGGCGAACTGCTGGACCGGCGGGTGCGCCTGGTCGCGGACGACGAGGAGGTCACCGTCCTGGACGTGGCCATCCAGCAGTTGCCGGCCCGCCGCGACTGGGAGATCGACCGGATCTTCGTACGCAAGGGCAAGGCGGGCGCGCTGCGGCGGCGCGGCGAGACCCTGACCGTGGAGTGGTCGGCGGTGACGGGCTTCTCGCTGGAGGAGCACGGGCAGGGCGCCGAGAACCTGGTCGCCACCTTCGAGCAGATGCGCCCCGCGGACGTGGCGAACGTCCTGCACCACCTGACGCCGAAGCGGCGCGCCGAGGTGGCGAACGCGCTGGACGACGACCGGCTCGCGGACGTCATGGAGGAGCTGCCCGAGGACGAGCAGGTGGAGATCCTCGGGAAGCTGAAGGAGGAGCGCGCGGCCGACGTCCTGGAGGCGATGGACCCGGACGACGCGGCCGACCTGCTCTCGGAGCTGCCGGAGGACGACAAGGAGCGGCTGCTGACGCTGATGCGGCCGGACGACGCCGCCGACGTGCGGCGCCTGCTGTCGTACGAGGAGAACACCGCGGGCGGTCTGATGACCACGGAGCCGATCGTGCTGCGGCCCGACGCGACGGTCGCCGACGCGCTGGCCCGCGTACGGCAGTCGGACCTGTCGCCGGCGCTGGCGGCGCAGGTGTACGTGTGCCGGCCGCCGGACGAGACCCCGACGGGCAAGTACCTGGGCACGGTGCACTTCCAGCGGCTGCTGCGCGATCCGCCGTTCACCCTGGTCAGCTCGATCGTGGACACCGGGCTGGCGCCCCTGCGGCCGGACGCCTCGCTGCCGGTGGTGACCAGCTACCTGGCCGCGTACAACATGGTCGCGGTCCCGGTGGTCGACGAGAGCGGCTCGCTGCTGGGCGCGGTCACCGTGGACGACGTCCTGGACCACCTGCTGCCGGACGACTGGCGGGAGACGGACTTCCATGCGGAGGGACCCGGCGGACCCGAGGACTCCGAGCGTGCGGAAGGGGCCCTACGTGGGAACTGAGCGGGGGCGCGGCGAGCGCGAGCAGGCACGCGAGCGGCGCCGGGAGCAGATCCGGGAGCGCCGCGAGCACGCCCGGGCGCAGGCGCGCGAGCACGGGCTGACGGAGGCGGCCGCGGAGCGGGCGGAACGTTCCTCTTTCGAGCGCGGCGAGCGGGCGAAGGCCGGCCAGTCGACCGGGGCGAGCGCGCTGACGCGCTCGCGGACCCGGCTCGACCTGCCGCGCCCGGCCCGCCGGCGGCTGCTGCCCGAGTACGACCCGGAGGCCTTCGGGCGGCTCTCGGAGCGGGTCGCGCGGTTCCTCGGCACGGGCCGGTTCATCGTCTGGATGACCGTCGTCATCATCATCTGGGTGCTCTGGAACATCTTTGCGCCCGGACACCTGCGCTTCGACCAGTACCCCTTCATCTTCCTGACCCTGATGCTGTCGCTCCAGGCCTCCTACGCGGCCCCGCTGATCCTGCTGGCGCAGAACCGCCAGGACGACCGGGACCGGGTCAACCTGGAGCAGGACCGCAAGCAGAACGAACGCTCGCTGGCGGACACCGAGTACCTGACCCGGGAGATCGCGGCGCTGCGGATGGGGCTGGGAGAGGTCGCCACGCGCGACTGGATCCGGTCCGAGTTCCAGGATCTGATCAAGGAGATGGACGAACGGCGGCTATTCCCGCTCGAGAGTGACGAAGGCGACCGCTAGCGGGCTTCCCCGAGGCCCGCTACCGCGCCGTACCATCGGGGCATGGCTACCGACACAAGCTCCGCCTCCGCCGCTGCCGTGCCCGAACAGGACGCGATCCTGGACGCGCTGGCGACGGTGAACGACCCCGAGATCCACCGGCCGATCACCGAGCTGGGCATGGTCAAATCGGTGGAGATCGGTGACGGCGGCGAGGTCGCCGTCACCGTGTTCCTGACCGTGTCGGGCTGCCCCATGCGCGAGACGATCACCAACCTGGTCACCGAGGCCGTGCAGCAGGTCCCCGGCGTCACCTCGGTCGCCGTCACGCTGGACGTGATGAGCGACGAGCAGCGCAAGGACCTCGCGGCGACCCTGCGCGGCGGCACCGCCGAGCGCGAGGTGCCCTTCGCCCAGCCCGGCTCGCTGACCCGCGTCTACGCGGTCGCCTCCGGCAAGGGCGGCGTCGGCAAGTCCTCGGTCACCGTGAACCTGGCGGCGGCGATGGCGGCCGACGGCCTCAAGGTCGGCGTCGTCGACGCCGACATCTACGGCCACAGCGTGCCCCGCATGCTCGGCGTGGCGGGCCGCCCCACCCAGGTCGAGAACATGATCATGCCGCCGTCGGCGCACGGCGTGAAGGTCATCTCCATCGGCATGTTCACCCCGGGCAACGCGCCCGTGGTGTGGCGCGGTCCGATGCTCCACCGGGCCCTCCAGCAGTTCCTTGCCGACGTGTTCTGGGGCGACCTCGACGTCCTGCTGCTCGACCTGCCGCCGGGCACGGGCGACATCGCGATCTCCGTGGCCCAGCTCGTGCCGAACGCCGAGATCCTCGTCGTGACCACGCCGCAGCAGGCGGCGGCCGAGGTCGCGGAGCGGGCGGGCTCGATCGCCGTGCAGACCCACCAGAAGATCGTCGGAGTCGTCGAGAACATGTCCGGGCTGCCCTGCCCGCACTGCGACGAGATGGTCGACGTGTTCGGCTCGGGCGGTGGCCAGAAGGTCGCCGACGGCCTGACCAAGACGGTCGGCGCGGCCGTACCGGTGCTGGGCTCGATCCCGATCGACGTCCGCCTGCGCGAGGGCGGCGACGACGGCACCCCGGTCGTCCTGTCCGACCCCGACTCCCCCGCCGGCGCGGCCCTGCGCGCCATCGCGGGCAAGCTCGGCGGCCGCGCCCGCGGCCTGGCGGGCATGTCCCTGGGGATCACCCCGCGCAACAAGTTCTGACCCGGGAAAGCCGGGAAAAGGGGGGACCGGCGGGGCAATGCCCTCGCCGGTCCCCCCTTTTTTTTGCTTCCTACTCGTACGCCGCCAGGTCCCCGATCACCGAGAAGCCGAGCCCGTAGGCGCTCATCCCGCGCCCGTACGCGCCCAAGTGCACCCCGCTCCCGGTCGATCCGGCCAGAACCCACCCGAACTCCGACTCGCGGTAGTGGAACGGCGTCGGCTCCCCGTCCACCGGCAGCGACAGCGTCGACCAGTCCGGCCCCGCGAGGTCGTCCGCGAGTTCCCACGCGGCCTCGGTCTGCTGGTCGAGCCAGTCGTCGCGCAGGCTGTGGTCCATCTGCACCGGCCAGCTGTAGGCCAGCAGCCCCGAGCCGGCCAGCCAGGCCGCCGAGGAGACCGAGGTGGCCTCCAGGACTCCGGTGCCGTCGCCGCTGCGCCGCAGCGGGTTGCTGGCCACGGTGACGACCACCGCGAAGCGCTCCTTCTCCCCGGTGGCGATCTCTCCGCGGGCGGAGGGCTCGTCCCCGTGGCCGGTCGAGCCGTGCTCCACGCTGCCGTCGGCGCCGGCCGCGACCTGCATCAGCCAGCGGGGGCCGGTGAAGGCGCCGTCCAGCCCGTACCAGGGGAAGTCGGCCCGCAGGTAGCCCTCGGCCGTCCGGCGGGCGGCAGGGACGGGCGGGGCGGCCGCGTCCGGGGACTGCGGAAGGTCCTGGGGTGCGGGCGACTGCGCCTCGGCGGGCTGCGTGCCTACCCGGCTACTGCTCGTCGTCTCCATCGATGCGGCCTCTCGTTCCGTGGGATCCGGAACGGCCCACCCCCCTCGGGCGTCCTGGGTCCGGACTCAAAGGAGGATAGCCATCCGACCGCGATTCACCGGGCAGGCGGGCGCGCGCGTGGTCCCCGGTGGCGTCAGGTCGCGTCGGCGTCGTAGCGCGAGCGCTGCTCCTGAGCCGGGGTGGCGGGCTTCTTGACCATGTCCGGTCCGGCGCCCGGCGTGGCGCCGGGGAGGGTGCCGCCGGCGGCCTCGGCCGCGTCGGACTCCTTGCCGTTGACCGCGTCGGTGACCTCGTTGAGCTCCTTGCGGAGATCGAAGCTGCTCCGGATCTCCTTGAGGTCCTCGTTCTCGGTCAGCTGCTTGCGGATGAAGTTCTTCGGGTTCAGGTCCTCGAACTCGAAGTCCTTGAATTCCGGGCCGAGCTCGGAGCGGATGTCCTGCTTCGCGCTGTCGGAGAACGCGCGGATCTTCCGGATCACACCCGAGACGTCCTGGATGACCTTGGGCAGCTTGTCCGGGCCGAAGATGAGAATGGCAAGCACCACGATCGTGACCAGCTCGAGTGCGCCTATGTCGTTGAACACCTTGCCCCGCTCCTCGGCTCTCTTCACGTCAGGCCTGTCACACGGTACCCGGCCGGGTCCGCAGGCCAATACACCAGGACCGGCTGATTACCGGACCGATCCTGCTTTCACCCGCCCGTCATGATCCGTTCGCCGATCCGAGGACCACGTCCAACGTGCGCTCCCGCCCCTCGCGCCGCACCGTGAGCGCGAGCCGGTCGCCCGGCCGGTGGGCGCGGATCTTGATCACGAGCTCGTCGCCGCCGTGCACCCGCACCCCGTCGACCTTGGTGATCACGTCGCCCGGCCTGATCCCCGCGCGGGCTCCGGGCCCGCCCGCGGTGACGGCCGGCTTCCCGCCCTCGCCCCTCTCCCCCACCCGGGCACCGTCGCCGGAGTACTCCATGTCCACGGTGACGCCGATGACGGGGTGGGTGGCGCGGCCGGTGCGCATGAGCTCCTCGGCCACGCGCTTGCCCTGGTTCACCGGGATGGCGAACCCGAGGCCGATGCTGCCGCGCTGCTGTCCGGAGCTGTCCTTGCCGTCGCCCCCGCGGATGGCGCTGTTGATGCCGATGACCTGGGCCCTGGCGTCGAGGAGGGGCCCGCCGGAGTTGCCGGGGTTGATGGGGGCGTCGGTCTGGAGGGCGTCGACGTAGCTGACGTCGCTGCCGTCGCCCTTGTCACCGCCGGCGGTGATGGGGCGGCCGGTGGCGCTGATGATGCCGGCGGTGACGGTGTTGGAGAGGTCGAAGGGGGCCCCGATGGCCACGACCGGGTCACCGACCTCCACGTTCTCGGAGTTGCCGAGCGCGAGCGGCCGCAGGCCCCGCACCCCGTCGACCTTGACGACGGCCAGGTCGTATCCGGTGTCGCCGCCGACCAGCTCGGCGGGGACGCTCTCCCCGGTGCTGAAGGTGACCGTCATGGTCCGGGCCCCGTTGACCACGTGGTTGTTGGTGAGGATGTGGCCCTGCCCGTCGAGGACGAAACCGGTACCGGTCGAGCTGCTCTCCGCGCCGTTGACGTGCAGGGTGACCACACCGGGCAGCGCGGCGGCGGCGATCCCGGCGACGCTGTCGGGGGCGCGGCCGCGGTCGGTCCGGGCCGCCTGCGGAAGTTCGAGGCGGGTGCCGGCCTGCCGCTCGGCGAGGACGCCGGCGTAGCCTCCGATGCCACCCGCCAGGAGGGCGATCCCGAGGGCGAGGAGGATGCCCTGGCGCAGCCGGACCCGGCGGGAACCCGCCCGGCCCTGGTCCACCGCCTGGAGCGGCCGCGCACCCCACGGGTCGTACCGCGGCTCCGCGTCCGCATCCCTGGCCGTGTCCGTGTCCGCATTCCCGTCCGGCACGCTCCGCGGCGGCGGTACGGATCCTCCGTGCGCGGCAAGCGGCTGCGCGGGCCGGCTCCACCACTGGGGCACCGGGGCTGGAGCGGGGGCCGGGGCCGTCACCGGATCCCCCTCCGCGGGCGGCTCGGCCCGTGGGGGCGGTACGGACGCCTCGTGCGGGCCGACGGGATCCGCGGGGCGGCTCCACCACCGGGGCAGGGGGGCGGGGACCGGATCCGCGGCCGGATCGGTCTGCTGACTGTCGGACATGGGCGCTCCCCGCCTACCTGTCGGTCTCCGCCGGCCGCCCGGGGCGGCGCATCTGGCGGAGATTCAACCAGGTCGCCCGGGCCACCCGCCCCGGCGGGCCGGACGGGCGGGACGGGGCCGGGGCCTGGCGGCTATCGGTACAGGGACACCGGGCGGGCGGAGCCGGTCGGACGGGTGGGCGCCGGTGAGGACGCGAGGGGGCTGACCGGGCGGAGCGTCGGGATGGTGCCCGGCTTCGGCAGCCGGTTCTCCCGGGCCACCGCGTCGAACACCGGAACCACGGGTCCCGTACGCGCGGCCGGGGCCTCGCCCCGGGCATTGGGCTCGACCGTTTCCATCGGAAGCGAGCCGCCCAGCGCGATCGCGGCGAGCGACACCGCTCCTGCGGCCACGAACGCGAAGCGGCGCCGCTGCCGGCCCACCTCGTGGATCCGGAAGCCCTGCTGCTGCGGCGCGGCGGCGGCCGCGGGCGGTGCGAAGCCGAAGGACCCGAAGGGGTCGGCTCCCGCCGACGGGCCGAACGGGCCGGAAGGCCCTGAGGGATCCTCGGGGCCGCCGCCCGGCAGCCCCTGCAACCGCGCCAGCAGCCCGGCCGACAGCGGAGGCGGCGCGCTCTCCACGAACATGGTCTTCAGGCGCCGCTGCGCATCGGCCTCGGCCTTGCACTTGGGACACGTCGCCAAGTGCGCCAGCACCCGCTCGCGCGCGTCATGGCTCAACTCCCCGTCCACGAGGGCGGCGAGCCGGTCACCCAGGTGATGTTCGGCAGGCGACGGGGACGGACTGATCCCGCTCACTCGGCTCCGCCCTCTCCCCCGGCGCCGGGCGCGCCCACCGCCACACCGGCCAGCGCGCGCTGCTCCGCACGGGCCTCGGGAGACCGGTGCTTGAGCGCCTTGCGCAGGTGCGAACGGCCCCGGTGGATACGGCTGCGCACGGTGCCGAGCTTCACGCCGAGCGTGGCGGCGATCTCCTCGTAGGACAGGCCTTCGATGTCGCAGAGCACCACGGCCGCACGGAATTCGGGCGCGAGGGTGTCCAGCGCCTGCTGCACGTCCGCGTCGAAGTGGGTGTCGTGCAGCACCTGCTGCGGGGACGGCTCGCGGCTCGGCAGCCGCTCGGCGGCGTCGTCGGCGAGGGCGTCGAAGCGGATCCGCTGCTTGCGGCGGACCATGTCCAGGAAGAGGTTCGTGGTGATCCGGTGCAGCCAGCCCTCGAAGGTGCCGGGCGTGTACGTGGACAGCGAGCGGAAGACGCGGACGAAGACCTCCTGCGTCAGGTCCTCGGCGTCGTGCTGGTTGCCCGTCAGCCTGTAGGCGAGGCGGTAGACCCGCGCACTGTGCGTGCTGACGATCTCCTCCCACGAGGGAGGGGTCCACGCCTGGGAGCCCGCATCGGCGGCGAACGTCGCGGTGGTTGCGGTGTCTACGGTGCGGAAACGGTCAGCAATGTCGGTCACGGATTTCGGCTCACCGGCCGACCAGAAGAGGCGTCGGAGGACACCCCCACGATCCACAGGCGCAGCCGCACCTCCCCTGTCGGCTCTGGTGGTGTCCAGCGGAATCCCTACCATAGCCACCCCTCCCGTCAGCTCTGGATAAGCTTTTTTGCAGTAACTTTGCACGGGCTCCGGGCCCCGGGCCGCTCTTGCGTCTCTACTGCTCTCAACGCCCGGTCCCATCTGCGGGTTCCCGACTCCAGCGGATACAGTCACCGTTGCGCCAACTATGGGGACAGGAGAGGGTCATTACCGGCAACCGGCAGACGAGCTGGGCGTTCGCCGACGCGTTTGTCGCCGAAGACGACGCTCTGCGATGGGCCCGCGACCGGTCCAGGGAAGCGGGACTTCGATCCGTCTCCCCCGGTACCGGGGCCGCGCTGCGCCTGCTCGCCGCCACCGCGGACGCGAAAGCGGTCGCCGAGATCGGCACCGGAACCGGCGTGTCCGGCATCCACCTCCTGCACGGAATGCGCGCCGACGGGGTCCTGACCACCGTGGATCCCGAGGCGGACCGGCAGGCCTTCGCCCGCCAGGCCTTCCGCGCCGCCGGCTTCGCGGGCAACCGCGCCCGCTTCATCCCGGGCCGCGCCCTGGACGTACTGCCCCGGCTGGCCGACGGCGGATACGACCTCGTCTTCTGCGACGGTGACCCGTCCGAGTCCCTCGACTACCTCGCTGAATCGTTGCGCCTGCTCCGCCCCGGCGGCCTGGTCTGCTTCGAGGGAGTCTTCTCCGACGGCCGTACGGTCGACTCCGCGGCCCAGCCGGTGGAGGTGCTCCGCGTCCGCGAGCTGCTGCGCAGCGTCCGGGAGAGCCCGGCTCTGGAGGCCGCCCTGCTCCCGGTGGGCGACGGCCTGCTGTGCGCGGTCCGGCGCTGACCCACGCGGGTCAGCGCAGCAGCGCGAAGGTCAGCGCGGCCGTACCGCCCAGCACGCTCCCGGCGAGGAGCTGCGCCGGGGTGTGCGCCTTCAGCACCAGCCGGGACCATCCCACACCGGCGGCGATCAGCGCCGCCGGGAGCAGCGCCGGGCCGAAGGCCAGCAGCAGGATCATCACGGTGCCGCAGGCCACCGACATGTGGATGGATATCTGCCAGCCGACGGTCACCAGCAGCGAGGAACCGAGGCCGACGAGCATCGCGACGACGAGCGCGAGGACGTCGGCCGGGGCGCCGAGCACGCGCAGGAGGGTGATCCCCGCGACGACGGAGACCAGGCTCAGTCCCATCGGCACGACCCGCTGGCGCCGTATCCGGATGTGCTGGTCGGTGAGCGCCCCGCGCCGGACCCCGAGCAGGACGATGCCGATCGGGACCGCTCCGCAGAACAGGGCCCCGAGCAGGCCCCAGCCGAGACCCGGCCACGACCCGGTGCTGTGCCAGCCGATCAGCAGGAGCAGGGCCACCACCAGGTTCGCCGGCGCCAGGGCCTCCGTGAGGACCCGTGCCGCCCTCTGGCGGGGCGTGCAGTCGGCGAAGGCGGGCGGAGCGGGCGGGGAGAAGGTCACGGCACGGCTCCGGCGATCACGGTTCTCGGGTCTCAGGTCTCAGGTCACGGGTCACGGGTCACGGGCCCTGGACATCGCGCGGACGCGGGTCGCACGGATACGGGTGGCGGGTCGCGGGTCGCGGGTCGCGGGTCGCGGGTCGCGGGTCGCGGGTCGCGGGTCGCGGGGACACAACACTGCCCCGACCGCAGATCGCGGCCGGGGCAGTGCAGAGAATGCAGCGAAAGTACTGTCAGCGTCCCTGAAGGATCAGCCGACGACCTTCTTCAGGGCGTCACCCAGGGCGTCCGCCTCGTCCGGAGTCAGCTCGACGACGAGCCGACCGCCGCCCTCGAGCGGTACGCGCATGACGATGCCCCGCCCCTCCTTGGTGACCTCGAGCGGGCCGTCGCCCGTCCGCGGCTTCATGGCCGCCATGCTCGTTCCCCTTCCTGAAACCAGTTCATCGTCAGCCGACGGCTCCATTCAGGCGCCTAGTACCCGGCATCGAACACATTGCTTCCAGGCCATTATCCCGCATGTCAGGACCCGATGACCAACATCGGCCGGGAACGCTTGTGCAACGCGCTTGACCAAAACCACTCATTTCGGGGACTCGCCTGCGATACTTCGCCGCCGCGCCACGAGTCTGCCCTTCCGTTTGTTTGACGCACATCACATGTCCGACCCCGGTCCGGTCCGCCATGCTGACCTTTGCACCGGCCGGTACCGGCCGGTAGCCAGCCCGCGACGAAGGGGGACCCCCGCCATGGCCGACAGCGTGCTCTACGAAGTGACCGACGGACTCGCCACCATCACGATCAACCGTCCCGAGGCCATGAACGCCATGAACACCGAGGCCAAGGTCGCCCTGCGCGACGCGGCCCGGGCGGCGGCCGCGGATCCGGCGGTACGGGCGGTCCTGCTCACCGCGGCCGGCAACCGGGCGTTCTGCGTGGGCCAGGACCTCAAGGAGCACGTCGGGTTCCTGGCGGCCGACCGCGAGCACGGTTCCTCGCTGACCATGAACACCGTCGCGGAGCACTACAACCCGATCGTCCGGGCGCTGACGGAGATGCCGAAGCCGGTGGTCGCGGGCGTGAACGGCGTCGCGGCGGGCGCGGGCTTCGGCTTCGCCCTGGCGGCGGACTTCCGCGTGGTCGCGGACACCGCCTCCTTCAACACCTCCTTCGCGGGCGTCGCCCTGACGGCCGACTCGGGCGTCTCGTGGACGCTGCCCCGCCTGATCGGCGGCTCGCGCGCCTCCGACCTGCTGCTCTTCCCCCGGTCCGTGAAGGCCCAGGAGGCACTGGAACTCGGCATCGCCAACCGCGTCGTCCCCTCCGAGGAGCTGGCGGCCGAAGCTCTGGCCGTGGCCCGGCGCCTGGCGCAGGGCCCGACGGTCGCGTACGCGTCCCTGAAGGAGTCCCTGGCGTACGGGGCCTCCCGGTCGCTCTCCGAGGCCCTGGACCACGAGGACGTGCTGCAGGGCCGTGCGGGGGCCTCCGAGGACCACGGGATCGCCGTCGCGGCGTTCCTCGCGAAGGAGGCTCCGCGGTACCTGGGGCGCTGACCCGCTACCCGCCGCCGGGCGGGGCGGTGCCGCTGCCGCTGCGGGGCCGTCCCGTGTCCTCCCCTCCCCCGTTCCCGGGGCTCCGCCCCGGCCCCCGCCCCTCGAACGCCGGCGGGGCCGGATCTGGCGGGCGTCAGGCGGGCTCCCGGGCCACGCAGCGGGCCAGATGGTCGTTGACCAGGCCGCAGGCCTGCATCAGGGCGTAGGCCGTCGTGGGGCCCACGAAGCGGATGCCCGCCTTCTTCAGGGCCTTGGCCAGGGCCGTGGACTCCGGGGTCACCGCCGGGATCTCGGTGGTGCTCTTCGGGGCCCGCCCCGGCGCCGGGGCGTGGGACCAGATCAGGGTGTCCAGTTCGCCCTCGCCCCACCCGGCCAGGGTCTTGGCGTTGGCCAGGGTCGCCTCGATCTTGGCCCGGTTGCGGATGATCCCCTCGTCGGCGAGGAGCCGTTCCACGTCGGCCGGCCCGAACTCCGCCACCGCGGCGATCTCGAAGCCCTCGAAGGCCGCCCGGAACCCCTCGCGGCGGCGCAGGATCGTCAGCCATGACAGCCCCGACTGGAAGGCTTCCAGGCACAGCCGCTCGTACAGGGCGTCGTCCCCGTGGACCGGACGGCCCCACTCCGTGTCGTGGTAGGCGATGTAGTCCTCGGTGGCGAGCCCCCAGGGACACCGCAGGCCCCCGTCGGGACCGGCGAGCACTCCGCTCACTGTTCGGCGGCCTTGGTCAGGTCCACGGGGCCGTCGGCGGCAGCGGGCGCGGGCGCGGGCGCGGACGCCGGCGCGGAAGCGGGCGCGGCCGCGGCGGTGAGCTCGGCGATCCGGGCGTCGCGCTCCGCCAGCTCCGCCGCCAGCCGCTCCAGTACGTCGTCCACGTCGGCCATCCGGTAGCCGCGCGGGGCCACGGGCAGGCGCAGCTCGTCGATGTCCGCCCGTACGACGGGACGGTTCTCCGGCAGGGCGTCGGACAGCCGGTCGGGCTCGGCCTCGGGCAGCACGGCCTCGGACCCTCCGCCGGCCACCGCGAGGGTGACTCCGGCGACGACCACGACCAGCGCGATGAGCAGGAACGCGAACACGATCAACTCCCCTGAGAGACTTCGACCACCAGGTTAAGGTCGCTGGCGAGGCGCGAGGGTCGCCGAAGGAGGAAAGAGCGGGATGCTGCGACTGGGCAGGCGCGAGTTCGACGACCACGAGCCGGTGATCATGGCCATCGTGAACCGGACCCCTGACTCCTTCTACGACCAGGGAGCGACCTTCCGCGACGAGCCGGCCCTGGACCGGGTCGAGCACGCGGTGGCCGAAGGGGCCGCGATCATCGACATCGGCGGGGTGAAGGCCGGTCCCGGCGAGCACGTGGACGCGGCGGAGGAGGCCCGGCGCACGGTGGGCTTCGTCGCCGAGGTCCGCCGCCGCCACCCGGACGTGGTGATCAGCGTCGACACCTGGCGGCACGAGGTCGGCGAGGCGGTCTGCGAGGCCGGGGCCGATCTGCTGAACGACGCGTGGGGCGGGGTGGACCCGAAGCTCGCCGAGGTCGCCGCGCGCCACGGCGCGGGCATCGTCTGCACCCACGCGGGCGGGGTCGAGCCGCGGACCCGGCCGCACCGGACCGAGTACGAGGACGTGATGGCCGACATCCTGCGCGTCACGGTCGGCCTGGCCGAGCGCGCGGCGGCCCTGGGCGTCCCCCGCGAGTCGATCATGATCGACCCGGGCCACGACTTCGGGAAGAACACCCGCCACTCCCTGGAGGCCACCCGCCGCCTCTCCGAGATGGCGCAGACGGGCTGGCCCGTCCTGGTCTCCCTCTCCAACAAGGACTTCGTCGGCGAGACCCTCGACAAGCCCGTGAAGGAACGCCTCCTGGGCACCCTGGCCACGACGGCCGTCTCGGCCTGGCTGGGCGCCCAGGTCTACCGGGTCCACGAGGTCGCGGAGACCAAGCAGGTCCTGGACATGGTCCGCTCCATCCAGGGCCACCGTCCCCCGGCGGTCGGCCGCCGGGGGCTGGCGTAGCGGCCGGCGGGTCCTACCTGGCGACTTCCTTCGTCACGAGCGCGATCGCCTCGTCCACGTCGTCGGTGACGTGGAAGAGGTAGAGGTCCTTCTCCGAGGCCTTGCCCTGCGCGATGACCGTGGTCTTCAGCCAGTCGATGAGCCCGCTCCAGTACGCCGTGCCGAAGAGCACGATCGGGAAGCGGGTGATCTTCTGCGTCTGGACCAGGGTCAGGGCCTCGAACAGCTCGTCGAGGGTGCCGAGTCCGCCCGGCAGGACCACGAAGCCCTGGCTGTACTTCACGAACATCGTCTTGCGGACGAAGAAGTAGCGGAAGTTCAGCCCGAGGTCGACGTGCTGGTTGAGCCCCTGCTCGAAGGGGAGCTCGATGCCCAGGCCCACCGAGATGCCGTTTGCTTCCCGCGCGCCCTTGTTGGCCGCCTCCATCGCGCCCGGACCGCCGCCCGTGATCACCGCGAAGCCCGCCTCCACGAGCGCGCCGCCGATCCGCACGCCCGCCTCGTACTCCGGCGAACCCGCCGGCGTCCGGGCGGAGCCGAACACGCTGATCGCCGGCGGCAGCTCCGCCAGGGTGCCGAAGCCCTCGATGAACTCCGACTGGATGCGCAGGACCCGCCACGGATCGGTGTGCACCCACTCGGAGGGCCCGGCCGAATCCAGCAGCCGCTGGTCCGTCGTACTGCCGGCCTGCACCTGGCCCCGCCTCCTCAGCACCGGCCCGAGCTGCTGCTCCTCGGGCCGACGACGAGCGGACCCTTCAGGGTTGCCCATGATGTGCTCCCTCCTGCTGATCGTTGGATCAGGTTAGGCGCACGAGGGTGACGACAAACGGAACTCGACGAGTTACTGGCGTGGCCGGAAAGACTCGCGCAACGCACGGACGCTCGGCAACCCACTGAAACAAGGTGCGCCGGGCCGGAGTGCAACGGTGTACGCCGACCCGGCGTACACCTCCCGCACCTGCTCCGGGTGGGGCCACCGCCCCGGCCGTCCCGCACCGGCGAGACGACCGGACGCGGACGACGCACCCACCCAGTGATGCGCCGTGACGCAGGCCCGGCTCTCAGGAGCCGGCAGGTGACGAGGTCAGCCAGGCCCGCAGGCGTTCCTCGCAGTGGAGGATCGCCTTCGTTTCCACGCGCTCGTCGGCCTTGTGGGCCAGGAGGGCGTCGCCCGGGCCGTAGTTGACCGCCGGGACGCCCAGTGCGCTGAAGCGGGAGACGTCCGTCCAGCCGAACTTCGGCATGGCGTGTCCGCCGACGGCCTCCATGAAGGCCGCGGCGGCCGGGTGGGAGAGGCCGGGGAGGGCGCCGGGCGAGAGGTCGTCGATGACGAACTCGTCGATGTCGCAGTCCGCGAAGACCTCGCGGACGTGGGCGATCGCCTCGTCCGTGGTCCGGTCGGGGGCGAAGCGGAAGTTGACCGTGACCGTGCACGCGTGCGGGATGACGTTGTTGGCGACGCCGCCGTCGATGCGGACCGCGTTGAGGCCCTCGCGGTACTCCAGGCCGTCGATCACGGGCTTGCGGGGCTCGTACGCCGCCAGCTTGGCCAGGATCGGGCTCGCCGCGTGGATGGCGTTGGAGCCCATCCAGCTGCGCGCGGAGTGGGCGCGCTCGCCGGCCGTGCGGAGCAGCACGCGCAGGGTTCCCTGGCAGCCGCCCTCGACCTCGGCGTTGGAGGGTTCGAGGAGGACGGCGAAGTCGCCGGTCAGCCAGTCGGGGTGGGCTTCGGCGACCTTGCCGAGGCCGTTGAGGTCGGCGGCGACCTCTTCCTGGTCGTAGAAGACGAAGGTGAGGTCGCGGTTCGGCTCCGGGACGGTCGCCGCGATGCGCAGTTGTACGGCGACGCCCGACTTCATGTCGGTGGTGCCGCATCCCCACAGGACGTCGTTCTCGTCGAGGCGGGAGGGTACGTTGTCGGCGATCGGCACGGTGTCGAGGTGCCCGGCGAGTACGACGCGTTCGGCGCGGCCCAGGTGCGTGCGCGCGACCACGTTGTTGCCGAAGCGGTCCACGGTCAGGTGCGGCAGGCCGCGCAAGGCGTGTTCCACGAGGTCGGCGAGTACCTTCTCGTCGCCGCTCACGGAGGGGATGTCGACGAGCCGGGCGGTCAGCTCGGCGGCGTCCAGGGTGAGGTCCAGCTCGGATTCGGACATGGAACTGACCCTAACGCCCCGGGCTGTGGCGCAGCCTTGTCCGTCCGGCCGATGGACGCGCCATATGGCTCAAGTACGGTGGGCGGCGTGCCGCAGACCGATCGCCCCCGCCCTCGCCGACGCCGTCGCCCGCTCCGCTGGGCCGCGGGCTTCCTGGTGCTGGTCGCGGTCGCCGGGTACTTCGTCGTGCAGCGCGCCTCGAACGACAACGGCGGTGTGCCCTACTGCACGGCCTCGGCCGACGGGAAGAGCGCCGCGAAGGCTTCCGGCCAGTTCGACGAGATGTCCCCCGAGCAGGCCGCGAACGCGGCGACGATAGCTGCCGTCGGGGTCTCCAAGGGGATGCCCGACCGGGCCGTGACCATCGCGCTGGCGACCTCGATGCAGGAGTCGGCCCTGCGCAACCTCGACCACGGCGACCGCGATTCGCTGGGCCTGTTCCAGCAGCGGCCCTCGCAGGGCTGGGGCACGCCGGACCAGATCATGGACCCCGTGTACTCGGCCGGGATCTTCTACGACCGGCTGGCCGAGATCAAGGGGTACTCGCGGCTCCCGCTGACGGTGGCGGCGCAGAAGGTGCAGCTGAGCGGTTTCCCGCAGGCGTACGCGAAGCACGAGCCGGATGCCACGGTGCTGACCGCGGCCTTCACCGGCGGCGGCCACCTGACCTGTACCGGGCCCGCGCCCGTCCGGCCCGGCGATCCGGCGAGGGTCCGGGCGGAGCTGGCCCGGTTGCTCGGCAAGAACCCGCTGTACGCGCTGCCCGCGACCCCGGTCGGCGGGGCCGGGGAGGGCGCCGGGGAGGCCTCCGAGTCCGAGGTGGCCCTGGTGGCGAAGCCCGGCGGCGGGGATCGGGCGGCGCGGACCGGCCAGGTGCTCGCACAGTGGGCGGTGGCCGGCTCCCGCGAGCTGGGGATCACGCGGGTCTCGTACGGCGGCAAGTCCTGGGTCGCGGGCAGGGACGGCGACCGGTGGCGGGAGCGGGGCGCCGCGGGCGGCGGGAACAGCGCCGGGGATCCGGGCGCCGCCGGCCCGGGCCAGGTACGGATCTTCCTGCGCGGCTGAGTCGGCGGTGGACGGGCGTACGAGCCGTCCCCCGTACGGGGGTGACCCGTACGGCGGACACGGGGCTCCGGGCGGGGGTACAACCGCAGGTCGGCGCACGTTCCGAGCGGTCGGCCCGGAAGCCGATTAAACGATCCGTTACTGATCCTTTACCCACCGGCTCCGCAACTCGCGCCCCCCTCCGAGCGGTTGTCACGGCGTACTCAGCCGCTACCGCTTAGGAGCAACATGTCCCTCCCCCTGACCCGCCGGATCGCCCGTGCCGCGCTGCTCCTCGCAGCCGGGGCAGCGCCCGTGGTCGGTGCGGCCGGCGCGGCCAGCGCCGCGGGCCTGGAGTCCGTGCCGCAGCTGGGCGCGCTCACCGCGCCGGACGCGACGGTCTCCGCCGCGGGCGACACCGCGACCGATGCCGTGTCCGCCTCCACCCTGCCGGCGCCCGCGCCCGCCGACGAGGTGACCGGCGCCGCGGGCAGTCTGCTGGCGGGGCTCCCGCTCGCCGGCGGCCTGCCGGGCGGCGTTCCCGCCGGGCTCCCGGGCGGGCTGCCCGGCCTCGGCTAGCAGCCGCCGCCATGAACGCCGAAGGGCCCGGGAGCACGAACTCCCGGGCCCTTCGGGCGTTCCTCAGACGTCGGCGGGGCCGGATTCACCCAGCCGCTTGACGGCCGCCGCGACGCGCTCGTCCGTGGCCGTGAAGGCGACGCGGACGAAGTGGGCGCCCGCCTCGCCGTAGAAGTCGCCCGGAGCGACCAGGATGCCCAGGTCCGCCAGATGGGCGACCGTGTCCCAGCAGGGCTCGTCCCGGGTCACCCACAGGTACAGGCTGGCCTCGCTGTGCTCGACGCGGAAGCCGTGCGCCTCCAGGGCCGTGCGCAGCGCGTCGCGGCGGGCCGCGTAGCGCACCCGCTGCTCCTCCACGTGCACGTCGTCGCCCAGGGCCGCCACCGTGGCCGCCTGCACGGGGGCCGGGGTCATCATGCCGCCGTGCTTGCGGATCTGGAGCAGCTCGCCCAGGACCCCGGCGTCACCGGCGATGAAGGCCGCCCGGTAGCCGGCCAGGTTGGAGCGCTTGGAGAGCGAGTGGACGGCGACGATGCCCTCGTACGAGCCCCCGCAGACCTCGTCGTGCAGGACGGAGACAGGCTCGGCCTCCCAGCCCAGTTCCAGGTAGCACTCGTCGCTGAAGATCAGGATCCCGTGCTCGCGCGCCCAGGCCACGTACCGCACGAGCTCCTCCTTGGGGAGGACCGCGCCGGTGGGGTTGGACGGGGAGTTGAGCCACAGCAGCTTCACGCGGGCCGGGTCGAGATCGGCGGTGGGGTCGTCGTAGACCACCGGCTCGGCGCCGCACAGCCGCGCACCGACCTCGTACGTCGGGTAGGCCAGCCGGGGGTAGGCGACCTGGTCTCCGGCGCCCAGGCCCAGCTGGGTGGGCAGCCAGGCCACCAGTTCCTTGGAGCCGACGACCGGCAGGACGTTGCCGTGTCCGGCGGCGCTCGCTCCGAGGCGGCCGCGCACCCAGCCGGTGATCGCGTCGCGCAGGGCGGGGGTGCCCCACACCGTGGGGTAGCCCGGGGAGTCCGCGGCCTCGATCAGGGCGCGCCGGATCAGCTCCGGCACCGGGTCGACGGGGGTGCCGACGGAGAGGTCGACGATCCCGTCCGGGTGGGCCGCCGCCGTCGCCTTGTACGGCTCCAGCTTGTCCCAGGGGAAGACGGGAAGACGGGCTGAGACTGCGGCCACGTTGCGCGCTCGCTTTCCGGGTCGTACGTGCTTTCCAGGATGGTCGTCGCATCGGCGACGGTGCCGCTCACCCGCGCGCGGCGGTCAAAACACCTCGGCCCCGTGCGGCGGCGAGCCGTACGGGACCGAGGGACGCGCGTGGGGCGGGACCCGACCGTCAGTGGCTCGGGTTGATGTCCGCCGGAAGCGCGGCGATGAAGGGGTGGTCGCGCTCGATCAGGCCGAGCTTGGAGGCACCACCGGGCGAACCGAGCTCGTCGAAGAACTCGACGTTCGCCTTGTAGTAGTCCTTCCACTCCTCCGGAGTGTCGTCCTCGTAGAAGATGGCCTCGACCGGGCAGACCGGCTCACACGCACCACAGTCGACGCACTCGTCCGGGTGGATGTACAAGGACCGCTGGCCCTCGTAGATGCAGTCGACGGGGCACTCTTCGATGCATGCCTTGTCCTTGACGTCGACACAAGGCTCCGCGATGACGTAGGTCACGCTCTCGTTCCTCCTCATAAGGGCTTTCCATATCGCGCGGGAGCGCGGCGTCGTCGATGCCCGCCTCTAGTATCTCCGTTCCCGGGCACGATCCGAACAGGAGGGGCGGACAGAGCTGTGGAAATCACTGCCGGTGGACGGCTGGAGATCCGGATTACACCCGCTGACGTGGGTAAACGAGTCTCTGTGCGACGGGTGGAGCACGGCTCGACCGGAGCCCCCTGTTTCACGGACACCGTAGGGGTTCTCACATCCTGGAATGCGGGTGTGGTGACGATCACACGAAAGACCGGCGAGTCCGTCCGCATCGCGGAATCGTCCCTGGTGGCGGGCAAGGTCGTACCCCCCGCTCCGGCCCGTCGCAGGGGGCCCGCGGCCTCCTTCGAGGAGCTGGCGCGGGTCGGCGCACGGGCCTGGGTACCTCTGGAGAGCGAGCCGCTGGGCGAGTGGACGCTGCGCGCGTCCGGCGGATTCACCCGCCGGGCCAACTCCGTGCTGCCGCTCGGCGATCCCGGGACGCCGCTGGACGATGCACTCGCGCGAGTGACCTCCTGGTACGAGCAGAGGGATCTTCCGGCCTACGTCCAGACCGCCACGGGCGCCGCGGGCACGCAGGAGGTGCTGTGCGCGGAGCTGGAGGACCGGGGCTGGATCCGCGAGGTGTCCGCGGAGGTCCGCGTCGGCGGGCTGGCGGCCGTCGGGGACCTGGACGTGGACGGGTCCGTGGTCGCGGGCGTCCGGCTGACCCGTACTCCGGACGAGGAGTGGCTCTCCCGCTACGGGCGGGTGAAGGACCCCGAGACCGCCCGCCGGGTGCTGACGGCGGGACCCTCGGTGTGGTTCGCGACGGTACCCGGCCGGGCGATCGGGCGGCTCGTGGTGGACGGCCGGTGGGCCGGGTTCGCGGCCGTCGAGGTCGACCCGGAGCACCGGCGGCAGGGCTTCGGCTCGGCCGTGATGGCGGCGCTGGCGCGGCGGGCGCTGGAGGAGGGAGCCTCTGCCGCCTGGCTCCAGGTGGAGAGCGACAACGCCGGGGCGCGGGCGCTGTACGAGGGGATGGGCTTCGGGACGCACCACTCCTACCACCACTACCGCCGGGCGGCGGCGTGACCTCGCCGTGGCGGGAGCGGTTCGCCGCCGAGGCGCGGGCGGAGCGGCCCGATCTGGCCACGCTGTGCCTGCTGCTGGCCGCGGAGGGGGACCCGGAGCTCGACGAACGGGCCATGGACTGGGCGCAGATCGAGCTGGACCGGCTGGCGGGGATGCTGCCGTACGGGCTGCGGGGCGCTCGCGCCTGGGCTTCGGCGGTGTCCGAACTGCTGGGCGGGCGGCTGGGCTTCCACGGCACTCCGGCGGACTACGACCGGCTCTCGTCCTCGCTGCTGCACGAGGTGCTGCGGCGGCGCCGGGGACTGCCGATCCTGCTGTCCGTGGTCTGGCTGGAGGTGGCCCGCCGGGCCGGGGCTCCGGTGTACGGACTGGCCCTGCCGGGGCACTTCGTGGTGGGCTTCGGGGAGCCGGAGGAGGGCGTGGTCGTGGACCCCTTCGCGGGGGGCGCCTCGCTGGGCGCGGGTCCGGCGGAGCTGGCGGCGGGGCCGCGGACCGCGGCGCGCACGCTGGACATCGTGCTGCGGATCCTGAACAACATCCGGGCGTGGGCCTCGTCGCGGCCCGAGCACTCGGGAGTGGCGCTGTGGGCGCTGGACCTGGCGCTGCTGCTGCCCTCGCATCCGGCGGCGTTGCGGTACGAGCGGGCGAAGCTGCTCGTGGAGCGGGGGGATTTCGCGGCCGGGGCGGCGGAGATGGAGTCCTACGCGGTGGTCGTGGACGTGATCGATCCGCCGTCCGCCGTGCGGATCCGTGCGGAGGCGATGGCGGCGCGGGCCCTGCTGAACTAGGCCGTCGGCGGGCTCGGCGCTGGGCGGGGCGATGTCCCCTGCCCGCCGTTCCGCCCTTCCGCCGTTCCCCGGACCGCGGTCCGGGGGCGCCGTACGGCTGAAGGATCCCGCGCCGGCCGTGCCGGACGTGACTGAGCCCCTCCCCGGTGTTCGGGGAGGGGCTCAGGGGTGCGCGTGGTCAGCTCGGGTTGGTCGCGATGACCGCGGTGCGCTCGGCGGTGGTCTTGCCGCGCAGCGCCTTGCCGAGGACTCCGGCGACGTCCTGCGGGGTGACGGCCGTCTTCTCGCCGGTGCCGCGCATGATGAGGACGCCGTCGAAGGTGTTCCCGTAGGCCGTCTTGAGGGCTTCCAGGTCGTACTTCTCGACGAGGTGGCCGTCCACGACCTGCATGCTCAGGATCTTCGGCAGGGACTTGGCGCCGAGCGGGATGGACTTGGTGCCCGCCTTGACGAGGACCGGCGCCGACATCGCGGGCTGGGCGAACTCCTTCATGGCCCGGTCCAGTTCGGCCTGGTCGACGACCGGGTCCTTGGTGGCGACCGGGAGCGGGACGGGGGCGGCCTGGGCTCCCTCGACCATGTCGCGGAAGGCCTTGGTGACCAGGGCGACGGAGGCGTCCACGTCGAGCGTGGAACCGGGCTTGCCAGGAACGGCGACGGCCTTGCCGGTGTCGAAGGTGATGGTGCCCTCGGTGGCGGAGCCGGAGGTTCCCGCGAGCTCCTGCAGGGCGACCCGCAGCTTCTCCTCGTCGGTGGGCAGGACGGCCTCGGCCTTGCGCTCGCTGCCGAACAGGGAGCCGATGACCGTGACGGGGTTGTAGTCGCTGCCCGCCGCGTTGCGGACGGTGGTCTGGCTGTCCAGGCTCAGGCCGGCCTTCTCGGGCTTCAGCTCGACCGGCTTGCCGCCGACGGTGAGCTTGAGCGGGGTCGCGGCGCGGTTGCCGAAGGACGTCTGGAGCTTGGCGACGGCCTCGTCGCGGCTGCCGCTGATGTCGACGCCCATGACGGTGGTGCCCTTGGGGACGTCGGAGTGGTTGAGGAGCAGGCCTGCTCCGTAGGCCACGCCGCACAGGGTGAAGAGGGCTCCCCCGAGCAGGACCAGCTTGCTGCGGCCCTTCTTGGCGGGCCGCGCCGGGGGCGACGCGGGCGCCTTGGCCTTGTTCGCGGGCGCCGGGGCGGGCGCGGGCTGGGGGTGACCGGCGGCGTCCAGCTCGGGGCCGGGCCAGCTCGAATCCGGGCCACCCACCGGTACGGAGCCCAGCGCGGGCCCGCCGGTCGGCCCGTCCGGGCCGCGGCCGGTGCCGGTGCCGGG